>JAAYYJ010000004.1 GCA_012515455.1 Oligosphaeraceae bacterium | reverse complement strand
GCGCCTGCTTACAGTTCGCCTTTTTCCTCCCAGTACTGACGCAAGTGCTTGAACCCCCAGAACATATACTGGGTGGCATCGGTGGTGGTAGCATCCATGGGGATGCGTTTATAGGGCAGCCAGCTGCAATGTCCGTCAAAGTAGGCCACATTGCAGCCGTTGTTGTGCCTCGTGGCGGCTTCCGGGTAGATGTACTTATCGGCTACGCCAGTGCCGCAGTAGGCCATCAGCTGCCCCGGCAGGCCGTCAATCAGACGCATCACCTTGGAATGCTGAGTGAATTCGCTCTCCATCTGGAACGAGCGTTTGTAGGCCGCCGAATCATGGTCAGCCAGATAATAGGTGCCGGTGTAATGCCCCACTGCGATATGCGAGCCGTTGCTGTGTTGGGTCACGGTGGCCGCGGGGGTGCTGACTGCAGGGCAGAGGAAGACCCCCTGGGGACGATAGACGCCTTGCAGTGTGCCCCCGGAACTGAACTGCCAGTTGCTGTATTCAAGGTAGCCGTTAAAGATCAGGCTCTCCGGCCAGTACTGCACCTTGGTCTGCATATACCAGGGGACGATATAGTCGTGGTTGTCCAGGCTGTATTGACTGCAGGATTGCACCACCTGCCGCATATTGCTCAGGCATTTGATGCCCTGGGCCTTGGCACGAGCCTTGCTGAGAGCCGGCAGCAGCATCGAGGCCAACACCGCAATGATCGCAATTACTACCAGAAGCTCTATCAGAGTAAAAACCGGTACAGATTTGCGCGCCATTATGAGAATCCTTGTGCTGAATAGGTTGCAAACAGAACAACACCTGACTGGCAGCTTTAAGCAAATATAAGTAGCGGATGTTTTTTGTCAAGCATAAGGTTCGGCGGATGGGGGGAAAACTCACCCTAACGGCTAAAATAAATAGTATTTCAGCAAAATCGGGATATATTGCTGGTCTCTCTTGCCAATCCGGTAAGGGCAGGGAAATATTATATTGCACAGGAGATGAGTTTATGAACAAGTTACTGCTGTTTCTGCCCCTGGCGGCGTTGTCGCTGCTGATTTTTCTGGGGCTGTTCGTCTGGTTCGCCTGCCGTATCGAACCGCAGAACGGCGAGATTGCGGTAATGATCAAAAAGACCGGCAAGACGCTGCCCTCGGAACAAATTGTAGCTCCGGGCCCGGAACACAAAGGCATCCAGCTCGAGGTCCTGGGCGAGGGACGCTATTTCCGCAATCCCTACACCTGGGATTGGCAAATCCGGGAAATCACCGACATCCCGGCCGGGTCTTTCGGAGTGCTGGTGCGAAAATTCGGTCAGCCTCTGCCCGAGGGTGAGATCATCGCCCCGTCGGAAGATTTCAAAGGCATCGTACGGGAAGTGCTGGGCACCGGCAAACACCGCATCAACCCCTTCGCCTACGAGGTCAAAATTTATGCCGACCTGCGCATAATGCCAGGCAATGTCGGGGTGGTGACCAACTTGACCGGCAAGGATGTCTTTGCCGGCACCGCCAACAATGTGCAGAACAGCAGCGGCTTTATTGTGGACGAAGGTCAGAAAGGCGTCCTGGCCACGCCCCTGAAGGAAGGCACTCACCGCATCAACCCCTTTATCCAAAGCGTGGCCATTGTCAACATCCAGAGCCAGCGCTACGAATTCACCGGCGAAGAAGCCATCCTCTTCATCACCATGGATGGCTTCAGCATCTCCTTGGAAGGCACCGTGG
>JAAYYJ010000427.1 GCA_012515455.1 Oligosphaeraceae bacterium | reverse complement strand
CCTTATAGTCGCCTGGTTTTGTCTGCCCCGAATCGTCCGTGACTACTGGGCGGGTTAGTATCGCGTCATCAATGCTGGCGTTGACCACCCCTGCGACTTCATTGACTTTCTGCAGAATTGCGGCATCTCGTTCAGCTACTGCTTTGGCATGGTCGACCATCTTGGCGGTGCTTTCAGCATATTTGTCCAAGCTGTTCAGGTCTGCGGAGTTCAGTTCTACTTCGGCCGGATAATTCAGGGCCCTGGCGCTGTCCAGAATGCCTGCTGTCAAGGCATTGCGCTGCTCAATGACTTTCGCGGCCAAGTCCTGTACAGTGCTGAGGGTCTTTTTATAGGAGCCATCCTGGGCTGTAGCGGACTTCTTGTAATCCTCCCAGCCCAGAGAACCGCTCTCCTTGGGACTGCTGGGACTGGCCGGGGTGAAGGATACCGCACCGCTGAGGCCGCTGTTCGTACCCTCATCTAGAGCTTTGGCAGTATCGACCATCCCTTGGGAAAGCATGGCGGCGCGATCCCGGAAGTGAATGCGCTGATTGGCAATCAGGAAGCTGAGTACGGCAGCGGCAAGGGCCAGAATGACAACTACAGGGCCGAAAATTTTACCCAAATTACCCATGAAGAACTCCCTTTGCAATTCGCGGTTAGCGTATCTGACGCAGGCCAGTCAATGCCGCCACGCCACCAGAACCCATCCGCCGGATGTGTCTGTAATGACCAACAATATAATCCAATTTTGAACTTAGAACAGAAATGTCTCTCAAATTACCCGCTGAAACGCATTTTTTCAAGCCGCGACGGCAAAAATCTGTGCTTTTCAACTTATTTCGGGATGGGGGGCAGTCCTGGTGGCCTTACTCCAGCCATCCGGCCAGCTGATATAACCGGAACAACCAGTTCCCGGTCAGCAACCACAGCAATGCGGCCGCCGCCAGGAATGGTCCGAAGGGCAAAGATTGCCTGACCAGGTCCCGCCGGCAGTACAAGAGCCAGCGCCCGAAGCCGGCCAGGAAGCCGGCGCAGGATGCCGCCAGCAGGGTGTAGGCACAGGCATCAGCCCCGAGAAAACAGCCAATCATGGCCAGCATTTTGACATCGCCCCAGCCCATGATTTCGGTTCTGCCGGGGGTACTGGTACTGGCCAGGAGGCGCCCGGCAAACGCCGGCACGCCCAGTAAAATCAGCCCGGCGGTCAGGCCCAGCAGGCAGTCGAGGATCGCCTGCCCGCGGAGAGAAGAAAGCAGCGCTGCGCCGTCCGGGAGAGCGGTCAGCCAGTCCCGGGCGGCTGTGAACAGTATTCCCCCGCCATGGGGATTGCCGGGCAAAAAGAGCGCCAGGCGGGCCTGCGGGAAGAGCACGGCCAGGAGCAGGGCTACGCCACAGCCGCTGTAGGTGATTTGGTTGGGGATGTACCGGTGCTGGGCGTCAATCAAAGCTGTGGCCAGCAAAGCCCCGCTCAGCCAGAAGTAGGCGGGAATCACTTCCAGGGACCAGCCGGAATGGACAATGCGCAGAAACAGCAGCAAATACAGCATTCCCATCGCTGCTTCGCCGGCAGGGTAGCGCCAGGAGATGGGCAGATGGCAGGAACTGCAACGCCCGCGCAAGGCCAGCCAGCTTAAAATGGGGATGTTCTCCCATGGGCGAATGCGCCAGCCGCAACGCGGGCAGTGGCTGGGGGGGTGACTGAGTGATTCGCCCCGGGGCAGACGCCAGACCACGACATTGAGGAAGCTGCCGATCATGCAACCGAACACGAACGACACCAAGGCAAAGAAATGGATGGCATCCACTGCAGGCATGGTTGATAGAAAATCGAAGAGTCACCCCGGCCGGAAAATGCCGGCTAACCGGTGATGCTGCGCTCCAGGAGGGTGAATTTTGCCAGCAGAGCCGCGTAGGTGGCTTGGGTGGACCGGTTGGGACGCACGGTGAGACTGGTATCTGCAGCCGAAAAGACTTTGCTCAGCCAGTTCCAGGACAGCTTCTCACAGGCATTGGCGGCCCGCATCGCGGCACCCAGGGCCGCGGATTCCTTGAAATTCAGTTTCTCCACGGTGGTCTGGAAGACATCGGCGAAAACCTGGCTGATGCCGGGGCTGCGCGAGGCGCCGCCGGTCAGGCGCAGAGTCTTGGGGCGGGTGCCGATCCACTGGGAATGCAAGCGCATGGTCATGGCCTGGGCTTCCACCAGTGCCCGTACCGTGCCGACGCAGTCCTGGCCGGATTTGAACCGCGCGCTGCCCTCGAAGACGGGCCCGGCATTCAGTACCAGGGGGGTGATTTCAGCGGTAAAATACGGCAGCATGATATTGCCCTGGTTGCCGGGCGGCGTACCGGCGAAGGCCATGACATCGAAGTCCTGCCAGCTGAGCCCGAACTGGTCACGGATGATGGTTCGGGCCAGGGAGCCGTTCTTGAAGCAGATCAGGGGCATGAATCCGCCGGCGGGGTTGATGAAGACGTGCCCGTATCCTTGAGGGTCAAGGGCGATGCGGTGCATGGCGGTAAAATAGGTGTCGCTGGTGCCCAGGGAGATGACCGCAGTGCCCGGTTTGCCGCCGCCGACCCCAATCAGGCTGTTGAGGTTGTCGCCGCTCCAAGCCAGAATCGCGGTGTCCGGCCGGAAGCCGTACTGCTGGCAGAAATAATCGCTGATCCGACCGACCACCCGGTCCGAGGGACATAACTGGGGCAGTTTGTCAATGAGGCTCGGTGCGGTCGCCGCCAGCAGGTCCTGGTCCCAGTTCTGCTGCCCGAGGTGCAGCAGGTTCATGCCGGAAGCATCGCCGAAATCCAGGGGCGCAGATTTCCCCAGCAGCAGCGAGCAGACGAACGAACTGACCAGATGGATAACAGCGGTGGAATGGTACGACGCGGGAGACTCCTGGAAGAATTTGCGGATTTGCGGCCCGGCGAAACGCTCGGTGGCGGAGGAGCCGCTGCGCTGCCGCACCTGGTCGCCGCCGAGACTCTGCTCGATCTCCCGGCATTGTGCGAAGGTCGAGCTGTCCATCCAGATGGGCGCGGTGGGGCGGGACAGCAAGGGGGCGATGGCGCGGCTTAAGTCCTGCCCCCGGGCAGGGCAGCAGCCGCGGGCGAGAAAATCGCCGCGCAGGTAGATGCTGCCGTGCTGCTGGGCGCTGCCGCCGATGCCGTCGATGCTGGCCAGCGGGAAGCCGTCCTGGCGCATTTTGGCAAACAGGGTATCCACGGCAGTGGCCCACATCAGGGGGTCGGCGTGTTTGTGCAGCGGGTCGGGGTGTTCCAGGCAGCCGAAGGGGCTATTGAATTGCGGCAGCTCTTCGCCGTAAATCACGTTGTTCTGGTATGTCACCTGGTGCCTGACCGTGTCGATGACGACCGCAGTCAGGCTCTGGGTGCTACAATCCAGGCCGAGATAAATGCCCATTCGTTCTCCAAACGCTAGCGAGGCCAAACCTTCCGCGGGACGTCGCGGATCAATAATAAAAATGCTTCGGGTCGGTGCTGCCGAGCCCCTTTTGGCCATTCCACTCGGTGGGCAGTGACATCACATTGACGTGCTCGACGTGCCCATCCATAAAAGAGATATTCGTCTTGTTGCCGTCGTGACGGCGGGCGAAACTGCCGCGGTACCAGACCCCCCAGCCGCTGCAATTGCCCGCATCGCCCTGCATCAGACGGGTGGAAGGATTGGCGATGTTGTGCAACTTGGCTGCGGCCGGGAAAAATTCGTTCGGCCGGGATTGGAAGGCGTAGCTGAAATTGGGGTTCGTGTCGGCGCGTTGCGGGTTAGGCAGGCCGTCCCGCCCGCCGACCGGGCAACGGGCCACCGGCGGGGCTTCTTTGTATTTGGACTTGCCGTAGATGTACTCCGCAGGTACTCCGAGGTAGATTGGGAACGGAGTCCCCTAGCCCTCTACAGCCCAGTTGTACAAGTAGTTGGAAGACGACGCGCTGTTGTAGGGCCGTTCCCCCTCGAAGTCGTCACAGTAGGAAAGCACCGCTACACCAATCTGACGCATGTTGTTGGTGCATTGAATCTTCTGGGCGGCGCTGCGGGCCTTGCTCAAGGCCGGCAGGAGCATCGAGGCCAGAACCGCGATGATGGCAATCACGACCAGCAGCTCAATCAAGGTAAAGTGCTTGGCGGACGGCAACGAGGTATGTACTGGACAACGGTGATGCATCTGTGACCCCCTGGTGGGATGAAATGGTACCGGCGGCCGGTTTTCAGGAGAACTGCTTTTTCAGGGCCCAGAGTCCCAGAGCCGGGTTGCTGATGTAGAAGATTTCTTCGCCGTCCGGCAGGCGGTTCAGCCCGTCCCGGAGTTTCTCCGGCTGGTACCGCCGCTGCATCTCGGCCAGATCGCCGGAAGCGAAGCCGACCGACTCCACCTCAGCCCGGCTCATGGCTGGTCCGGGGCAGTAGCGGATGGTGAAACGCCCCTCGCTGGAGTCGTGGATCAGGTGTGCGGCCGCGCTGAGATTCTGGCGGATGTCCTCATTCTCGGCCACGGCTTTCAGGGTGGCGGGGGTGCCCCGGTAACCGTACTTGTGGATGAGTTTGTCAATCTGCGGGTCTTCACCGAATTGCTTCAGGCCAGGGGCCAGCACAATCAGCTCGCCTCCGTCGGCGATGACCATCCGGGTGCGGTAGACGGCCTTGTTCCCCAGCCAGGTGCTCTTGAACTCCTCCGGGTCGAGATAGACCAGCACTTTCTTGAGCGGAGCACTCAGAAGGTCCAGATTGACCTGCTGGCTCAGTTTCACACCCTGGGCGAAGGTCTCGTCATCGTCACCAACAAATAGACCCTTCATGTCCATTTTGCCGCTGGACTGATTTTTGGCCATTACCGTCAGCACATAGACGATGGGCAAATCCCCCAGAAATGTCTTGGTGCCGTAATTGAACAGCTTGCGGACCGGGGTGTCATTGACCCCCATAATGCGCTCCATGCCATACGAGGCACCCAGGAAATGCGATTTGTTGATCATGTCCGAGCCGCCGACCCCGACCATGATATTCTTGGTGTAGTTGGCCATCCCCACGACTTCGTGCGGGACAATCTGCCCCACGGACAGAATAAGATCATAGCCGGCGAACAGCAGGTTGTTGCACTGAACCTGCACCGAATAATCCAATTTGCCTTCGGACCACTCCTTGATCAAGGCCCCGGGCACCTCGCCCAGAGTCCGCACGCCAGTGCGCCAGTCGTGCACCTTGAAGCGCTCCAGCGGGATATCTGAACCGAACATGAAACGCAATTCCGCCTCCCCCATCGGAAAATGCGTGCCTAGGGCCGGAATGATGTCTACCTGGGCGGTCGGGCTGAGCAGCTGGTAGAGCAGGTTGGTCAAAAAACCGGCATCGGAATTGAGCCGGGTCAAATCCGGGGGGATGATCAATACTTTCTTCAAGGGGCGGTTGAGGGCAGCCAGGGCCTGCCGCAGCACTGCTTCCTTGTCCTGAGCCGTCAAAGCCAGAGCCAAGCCTGATTGGCGGGCAAATGTAGTCATGTTTGTCCTTGTTGCAGGGTAAAAATGAGAAGGTTATGCTTTTTTGCCGTCCAGCCCGAGCAGCTGCAGGGTCGCGCGCAGCTTGCGCCGGTTTTCCTGGCTCATCGGATACAGCGGCAGGCGGTATTCCTCCAGCAGCAGTCCACGGTCAGCCATGGCCGCCTTCACCGGTATGGGGTTGCTCTCCAGGAACAAAACCCGGAACAGGGGGTAGTATCGGCGATGGCAGCTCTGAGCCTGAGCATAATCGCCGGCCAGGGCCGCCGCGACCATCTTGACAATCTCGCCCGGGATGAGGTTCGAGGCCACGCTGATCACGCCGCTGGCACCGACCGCGAGCATCGGCAGGGTCAGGCTGTCATCGCCGCTGAGCACGGTCAAATCACAACTATCGAGGATGGCGCTGACACGCTCCACACTGCCGCCGGCTT
>JAAYYJ010000426.1 GCA_012515455.1 Oligosphaeraceae bacterium | reverse complement strand
TATGCACAGAGTATATTATCGTTATGTTCATAGTGAACGAAATTTGACACATTTGACACAGTTGTATTACTACAGGAGTAATTATTTTGCATTCAGGTTTCATTTCCCGGCTCGCGGCCAAGCTGACCCAGATTTTCAGGCCGGACAGCACAAAAACAGCTACTTCAGTGCCAGCCTCTGAGACTGCGACTGCGGTTCCCTCCACCCGCCCTGCCACTGCCAAGACTAGCGTCCCGCCCTCCCCGGGCAGTACCGCTTCGCGCGGGACAGCCCAGGACAGCCCGCCGCCCCGGCGCCGGCGTAATTCCCAGGCTCCGGCAGCCAGAGCAGGCCATTCCGGACAGCCCGCGGCCGCCTCGGTCAGCTTTGAAGAATACGATGCTTCGCTGACCGGTCAGATAGACCTCACCGGCAAGAAAAAGGTCGCTGACTGGCAGGTTCCTGCGCCTGTGCGCAACGACAGCAGCGCGACCTATTTCCAGGATTTTCCCCTGGACAGCCGGATTATGCGCGCTTTGCTGGAAGATTTACAGTTTGAGAAATGCACTCCCATCCAGACCTCGGCCTTGCAACCGGCCCTGGATGGCCAGGATCTGGCCGGCAAAGCCCAGACCGGCACCGGCAAGACCGCAGTTTTTCTCATTGCCACCATCCAGGCCTATTTGCAGAGCACGGTCAAACGCAAGCGGAACAGCCCGTTCGCGCTGGTCCTGGCACCGACCCGCGAGCTGGCCATCCAAATCGCCAAGGATGCCGAATTGCTGAGCATCTATACGGATTTGCGCATCGTGGCCGTCTACGGCGGGATGGATTACGCGCGTCAGCGTCAGCTGCTGACCTCCGGCTGCGATCTGGTGGTGGCCACTCCGGGGCGGCTGCTGGACTATTTGCGGCAGAATGTCCTTGACCTGTCGTCCCTGCAGATGCTGGTCATCGATGAGGCAGACCGGATGCTGGACATGGGATTCATCCCTGACGTCAAGCAGATTATCAGCTATACGCCGAAGCCGGCGGAACGGCAGACCATGCTGTTCAGCGCTACCCTGACCCCGGACATCATGAATCTGTCCGCCCGCTGGATGCGCCCCTCGCCGGTAATTTTGGAGGTCGATGCCGAGCAAGTGGTTGCGGAGGGCATTGACGAGACGGTGTTTGCCTGCACCAGCCAGGAGAAGCTGCCGATTATGCTCTGGCTGCTGAAAAATGAAGACTGCCACCGGGTGCTGATTTTCCGCAACCGCAAACGCGATGTCGAGGAGCTGCATTATAAGCTGCAGCGCTTTGGCATTGCCAGTGAGATGCTCTCCGGTGATGTTGACCAGAAGAAACGCCTGCGCATCCTGGAGGGCTTCCGTTCGGGTGCCATCCAGGTGATTGTTGCCACGGATGTGGCCGGGCGGGGCATCCACATCGATGACGTGACCCACGTTTTCAATTATGACCTCCCTTATGAAGCAGAGGACTATGTGCATCGGGTAGGACGCACCGCCCGGGCGGGCCATCGCGGGCGGGCCATCAGCTTTGCCGGTGAGGATTGTGCTTTTGTGATTCCGGACATTGAGAGCTATATCGGGCGAGCACTGCCCATTACTCAGCCGGAAGCCCAGATGCTGGTGATGCCCAAGAGCAGCGGCCAGCCCGCCCCCCTGCCACGCCAGAGCAGCCCCCGCAGCCCCCGCAGCCGGAGTCAGTCGGGGGATCGCAACCGCTCTTCCGGCGGGTCCCGGATTCGCCGCAGCGGTCCCCGGCACTAGAGATTCACGGTCATGAGCCAGCCCATAATCCAGCAAGGAGACCGCGAGGCACCGCGCGGTGCAATGCAGCTGCCACTGGTACTGATACTGGATTTTCTGCGCAGCGCCCATAACGTGGGCAATATTTTTCGCATTGCGGAAGCGACCCGGGTGGAGAAAATCTACGCCTGCGGCTATACCCCCTGCCCACCGCACAGCAAGCTGCTCAAGACTGCCCGGGGCTGTGAGCAAACGGTGCCCTGCCAGGCCGTCGCGGATGCTGCCAGTGCGATAACCGCATTGCGGGCCGAGGGCTACACCATCTACGGCATTGAGACTGCCAGTACCGCCAGCTGCTACTGGGAGACTGCGTTCCGCTTCCCCGCGGCTTTTGTCCTGGGCAATGAGGCCCTGGGGTTGGCTGAGGGTACTCTGGCGCAGTGTGATTTTTTTGTCAGCCTGCCGGTTTTGGGGCTGAAGAATTCCATCAACGTGGGCAATTGTGCTGCGGTGGTGGTTTATGAAGCCTTGCGTCAATGGTTAAATACTACACCAGGCTCACTGAATGTACGTGTCACCCCGCAAAACCAGTAACCTGTGGCAGCGAATTGTCCTGCCTGAGAACATCACTTGCTGTTCTGGACTCGAGGTTCACAACCTGACCCTGACCCTGCCCGGCCTGGAGCAGCCGACCCGGCTGCTGTTGTTCAGTGATTTGCATTGGCCGGTGCAGGACACCGCCCGGTTGCAGGCTCTGCAGGATAATGTCCAACGTGATCCTCCGGACTGGCTGTTGTTTGCCGGCGACCTGATCTCTTTTCTGGAATATGTCGGACCTGCCTGCGAGTGGTTGAGCACCCTGCCCGCCCGATGCGGCAAAATTGCCGTGTTGGGCAACCGCGAGAGTGTGACCGACTGGCACAGCCCGACCTTCTGGACCAGGATTTATGGCAAGTGCGGTTTTCAGTGTTTGATCAATGCCGCACTGGTCCCGCCCTCGGGGCCGGTTTTTTATGGCCTCGACGACTGCCGGTTCGGGCACCCGCAGTGGTCTGGTTGCGCCGCCTGGAAAGATTCCGGGCGTCCGGTGGTCAGCCTGGCGCACAGCCCTGACACTTTTGCCGAGGCGGGCAGTCAGTTCATCGGCCGGTTATGCCTGTGCGGTCATACCCACGGCGGCCAGGTCCGCTTGCCGTTCTGGGGGCCAATCTACACCTCGTCCCTGTACGGCCGGCAATTCGTCTCCGGCTGGCGGCAACGCAGCGACGGCACGCTCTGCCATATCAGCCGGGGAGTGGGTGAATCCGGCTTCGGAGTGGCCAGAAGACGCTTCCGCTGCCCGCCGGAAATCTTGCGGCTGAACCTGGTTCCGGAGCAGAGGAAAACCGGTTGCGATTCTGACTGCACGTAAGTTCTGCATATTTTAGGCAAGGAGAAACAGATGTTTATTTATTTTGCCCGTCTTCTGGTCAAAGTACTGTTGTGCCTGCGTTACCGCATTCATGTGCGTGGTCTGGAGGAATGCCTGAAAGAGGGCAACAAGGGCATACTGTTTATGCCCAACCACCCGGCTCTGATCGATCCGGTCATCGTTACTTCCATCTTAATGCGGCATTTCCAGATCTGGTCTCTGGCCGACGAGAAGCAGATCCGGAACACGTTCCTGAAATATTTTTATAAATCACTGCGGATTATGTCTTTGCCAGACATCGGCATTGCCGGTCGTTCTGGCCATGAGCTGGTCTTGAAGCAGCTGGAGAGCTGCGTTGAATGCCTGAAAGCCGGCGACAACCTGCTGTTTTATCCCGCCGGCCGCATCTACCGTTCCAAGGCGGAGAAATTGCGTGCCAACGGCGGTGCGGCCAGGATCATGGAGCTGTATCCGGAAGTCAGGATAGTGCTGGTCCGCACCACTGGTCTCTGGGGCAGTGATTTTGGCCGGGCCAAAGGATACCAGACCTCCTTCGGCGAGACTCTGCTGGGCCATATCAAGCATATCCTCCTGAACGGCATTTTTTTCGGCCCCCGCCGTGACGTCACCGTGGAACTGGTCAACCGTCCTGCTGATTTCCCGTCTGGCGCTGATCGTGAGACCCTGAACCGCTACCTGGAGAATTTCTACAACCAGGCGATGACTCCGAACACCTATGTCCCGTACACCTGGTTTGAGGGCGGCGGGGTGCGTTACATGCCAGAGCCAGATGCCTACAATGCGGCGGAGAACACCTCCCGAATCCCCCCTGAGGTCAAGACCAAGGTCTATGCGAAGCTGCACGAAATCACCGGCAAAAAGATTTTGAAAGACACTGATACCTTGGGCACTGATCTTGGTCTGGACAGCCTGATGGTCGCTGAGATGCACGCCTGGATCCAGGATGAATTCGGTTACGAGGTCAACAGCCCTGAGACACTGCGCCCCGTCGCCAGTCTGCTGATTGCCGCGATTGGGGAAAGCAGCAGCACCCAGCCGCTGCGCCCCATCCCCCCCAGCTGGTTCGTGGAGACCGACCCCACGGAGCTGCGGGTTCAGAAATGCGAGACGATCACTGATATCTTCCTCTACAACGCCAAACGCTGGCCCAACCGTCCCATCCTGGCTGACCAGAACAAAGGTGTGCTGACGAACCGCAAAATCATCCTGGCGATACTGGCCCTGAAGGACAAGATTGCGGCTCTGCCGGGCGAGCGCATCGGCATCATCATGCCGGCCAGCAGCATCTCGACGGTGGTCTATCTGGCGGCGCTGTTCGCGGGCAAGACACCGGTGATGATCAATTTCACCGTCGGGTTGCGCAATATGCGACATTGCCTGGGCAATGTCGGCCTGGATTGCATTCTGACCGCGAATCTGGTCGTCGAGAGACTGCGCGGGAAGGGCGTGGATTTCGGTGAATTGGCGGAGAAATTCGTGTATCTCGAGGACCTCGCCGGCCAGATTTCTAAACTCAGCAAGATCAAGGCGCTGCTATGCAGTCATTTCTGCTGGCGTTCGTTACGGCAGGCGAAGGTCCAGGATACCGCAGTGATACTGTTCACCAGCGGCTCCGAGAGTCTGCCCAAGGCCGTTCCGCTTACCCACCGCAATCTTTTGGCCGATTTGCGTTCGGCGATGGCAGATATGCAGCTGCGCCAGGATGACTGTATTCTGGGTATGCTGCCGCCCTTCCACTCATTTGGCATCCTGCTGAACGTGATGATGCCCTGCTGCACCAATGTCCGCATCGCCTATCACGCCAATCCCATGGAGGGTGATATGCTGGCCCGGCTGATTGCCGCTTATAAAGTCACCATGGCGGTCGCGACCCCGACCTTCGTGGCCAATTTTCTGCGCAATGCCACCCCAGCCCAGGTGGCGTCCATCCGGGTGGTGATTACCGGGGCGGAGAAATGCACCGACGCAGTCTATGAATTGATTGTCAGCAAGTGCCCCGGGGCCATCGTCCTGGAGGGGTACGGGATTACCGAATGCGGTCCCATTGTAGCGTTGAACAAGCCCGGGAAGGTCAAGGCCGGAACTATCGGTCATCCGCTGGATTGCCTGGAATGGGCGATTACCGATGAGGATTGCCGGCACCGCCTCCCCGACGGTCAGACCGGGATGCTGATTGTCCGGGGCGAGAATGTCTTCAGCGGCTACCTCAACTACGACGGAGCCAGCCCCTTTGTGGATTTCGAGGGCCAGAGCTGGTACCGCACCGGCGACCTGGTCGCCCTTGACAGCGATGGCTTTATGGTGTTCAAAGGCCGCCTGAAGCGCTTTGTAAAAATCGGCGGCGAGATGGTCTCTCTGCCTGCAATTGAGGAAATTCTAGTCAACCGCTATCGCGATGAGACACATGAAGGTCCGGTATTGGCGGTGGAGTCCCTCGGTGACGAGTTGCAACCGCAGATCACCCTGTTTACCACCCTGCCCTTGCAGCGTGAGGAGGTCAATCAGGTCATCCGTTCTGCCGGTCTAGCCCCGATCAACAGCATCCGCAACATCATTTCTGTTACCGAAATACCGGTTCTGGGTACTGGCAAGGTCGATTACCGCACCTTGAAGGCCAAGGTATAATTCAGTCTGCTTCCCCTGGCGTATAATACAGGGGCATTGCTGCTTATGAACACTGACCACACTGCATATTGTCTGCTTGACTCCGGCAACGGCCGCAAACTGGAACGCTTTGGGGCGTTGGTGCTGGACCGCCCCTGCGCCCAGGCGGTCTGGCAGCAAAGCCTGCCAGCCCGGGACTGGTCGAAAGCCGATGCGATCTTCATCCGCGAAGCGCGGACCGCAGGCTGGCAGTTCCGCGCGGCCTGGCCGGAATACTGGATCTGTGAGCTTGCCGGTGTGCGCTTCCGACTCCAGGCCACCGATTTCGGGCATGTCGGAGTGTTCCCGGAACACGCCCTGGGATGGCAAAAAATGCGGGCCGTGGCAGCACAGCAACCGGCCGGGAAACTGAATATCCTGAATCTCTTCGCGTATTCCGGAGGCGCGAGCTTGGCCCTGGCCCAGGCGGGCTGCACCGTCTGTCACCTGGATGCCTCTCC
>JAAYYJ010000425.1 GCA_012515455.1 Oligosphaeraceae bacterium | reverse complement strand
CCAGAACTGGCACCTGTTGAGCTATGAGCAGCTCCTGCAGCTGCTCGGCTGGACGGCGGAAAAGCTGGAGTTTATCCTGCGCGAGGATGATTTTCTGTGGCATAAGCTTGGCAATGCCAAACCGCAGCTCAGTGCTCCGCGCTTTGCCCCCTTGAGCCCGGAACAGGCCCGGGCGACCGGGCAGCTCCGCCGCTGGCGGCAGGAAGCGGTCGCCAGCTTGCCGGAACGCCGCGAAGAGCCCTTCGCTTTCCTGCACAAAAAGCTGTCCGGGGGCTCTGCGGCAACCGCTTCTGCCCCTGGCCTGCGGATGATCTATCCCTATGCTGCGGTGTATGGCGATCCGTTGCTCGATGACTGCCTAGGCGCATACCCGGAGCAGGTTCTGGCCGATTACGCCGCTGCCGGCGTGAATGCGATCTGGCTGCAGGCGGTGCTGTACACTCTGGTGCCCTGGTTTGGCCCCAGCCGCTATTCGCAGGATTGCGAACGCCGCATCGCCAATCTGCGCCGGTTGGTCCAGCGGATGGCCAAATTCCGTCTGAAGCTGATTCTGTATATCAACGAGCCGCGGGGTATGCCGGATGAGTTTTTTCGGCAGCATCCCGACTGGCGGGGCAGCAAGGCGGCCAATAAAGACCTCTACGCTTTATGCACCAGCCATCCGGAGGTGCTGCCGCGCCTCAGCCTGGGCGTGGAGGAGCTGTTCCGGCAGGTGCCGGAGCTGGGGGGGCTGTTCTGCATCACCATGTCGGAGAACCTGACCAACTGCTGGTCCAAGAGCTCGCGGGAGAATCCGCCTGCCTGTCCCCGCTGTGCCAGGCAATCTCCTGCGGAAATTGTGTCCGGGGTGATCCGGGCGCTGGCGGAGGGTGTGCATCGGTCCAGTCCTGCGGCGGAGGTGATAGCCTGGAACTGGGCCTGGCATCCGTCCTGGGACGAGCAGGTGGTCTCAGCTTTGCCGCCTGGTGTGAAGCTGATGCTGGTCAGTGAGACGCATCTTGAGACCAGTTGCTGTGGCGGCATCAAGGGGCAGGTGGTTGATTATTCGATTTCCAAGCCCGGCCCTGGGCCGGTATTCCGGCGGTTGTTGTCCTGTGCCCGTGCAGCCGGTGTGCCGGTGATTGCCAAGGTGCAGCTGAACAACTCGTGGGAGAATTCGGCGGTGCCGTACCTGCCCGTGCCCGGTCTGGTGGAAGAACATCTGGATAATCTCCGGGCGTTGGATATAGAAGATTTTATGGTCAGCTGGACCCTTGGGGGCTATCCGGGCGGGAACCTGCCCTTGCTGACTAAACGCAAGGAAGAGCTGTTCACAGAGTATTTCCAGGATGCGGGCGGGGAAATACTGTCTGCCTGTGCGTATTTCGACCGCGCATTCAGGCTCCTGCCCTTTAATTCGACGAATTTGCTTTATACCGGGCCGCAGAATTACGGCCCGTTGAACACGTTGTTCGAGCATCCGACGGGGTATCGTGCCACCATGGTCGGTTTCCCTTATGACGACCTGCAAGCCTGGCGGGGGATTTACCCCGAGGATACATTCATCGCAGCATTCCAGGCGCTGGTGGAGCTCTGGGGGGAAGGCCTGGCGCGGCTGCAATCCGCGGGGAAGGCGGTATTGGCGGAGCGGCAGGCGCACTATCGCGATTTGCGGCAGGTAGCCGAGGCCGCATACTGCCATTTCAGCAGCAGCTGCTGGCAGATGGTGTTTGTGCAGTGCCGCGACCGGGGGGAGCCGGCGGGAATGCGCTCGGCGGTGCAGGCGGAAAAAGAACTGGCGTTGCGGCTGCTGTCACTCTGCCGGATCGACTCACGACTGGGCTTTGAAGCGAGCAATCACTACTACTACCATGAAAACACACTGCTGGAAAAAATATTGAACTGCAACCGGCTGCTGCAGATTTTGCCTGGCGGCAGCGATTGACGAAGAACCTCTGAACGACCATCTCCGCCCCGGCTGGCGAGGCACTGCTCAGCGTGCTTGCCGGCCCATCAGATTGCGCTGCCCTTTTGACTGGTAGCCCAGCTTTTCGGCCAGGTTGGCAATCTGGGCCGAGATATCTTTTTCGTAGTGATTGAGCAGGGGGATCAGCAACAGAAACAGCAGCGGGCCGATAAAGAAAATGCTGCGCACACCGAAGAAATATGCCAGGCCGCCGGCCGCGAGATGGGCCAGGACGCAACCGATGGAGCGGGCGGTGGAGGCGAAGCCGAACATGATGCCTTTGCGGTCCGGGTGGGTTATCTTGGAGAGCCAGGT
>JAAYYJ010000424.1 GCA_012515455.1 Oligosphaeraceae bacterium | reverse complement strand
TGCCAGCACGGACTCAAAATGGTTCAGGGGCGAAGATTGGGGCGGGGAAAAGAGCTGTGCCAAAGTGGCTGTGTTGCCAAGGCACCCGGCAGTGCTCCAGGGGGCGGTGTTGCCGGTGCCAGAGCGGTAATGGGTCAATTGCAAGCCTGGACTACACACGGCAGTCTGAAACAAGTGTTCAGCACCAGATTTCGCGCTTTAACGAGGAAAACGCAGAGGTGATGCGGCAACACTTCTGTCTGGCGGCACGACGGGCAGCGCAAGCAAACGAAGCTTTTCCGGCTGCAGTTCTTGCACGGTGCTGCACTGGAGATTATGTTATGTTGCTTTCCAGACTAAAATATATAATATAGTTTGCCAACCCCCGAAGGCGCAGCCAATGAGCGAACAATTTTCCTATGGGTCAGAATTCATTCCTTCCCCCGCCAGGGTCTTCCTGCTGGGCATTGGCGGCATTGGCATGAGTGCCCTCGCGCAGCTGCTTCTCCGCCAGGGATACACCGTAGCCGGCAGCGACCGTGGACTGGCAGAGCCGGACAAACAAGACCTCTATAGCAAATTGCGCTGCCAGGGAGCCGTCCTTTTCCCCCAGGACGGCAGCGGCCCGCGGGAGTTCCGGCCCGACGCCCTGGTGGTCTCCGCGGCCATCGAACCTGGCAATGCCGACCTGGCAGCCGCCCCCGCACTGCCCATATTCCACCGCG
The DNA here is from genome assembly GCA_012515455.1 of Oligosphaeraceae bacterium. Lineage (GTDB taxonomy): Bacteria > Verrucomicrobiota > Lentisphaeria > Oligosphaerales > Oligosphaeraceae > JAAZIZ01. Next base: position 5,937 of record JAAYYJ010000424.1, on the reverse strand, counting down.
CCGTGGCCCTCTCCCAGACCCTGCAGCGGCTGCAGATAGCCCAGATCGCAGTGGCTGGATCATGCGGCAAGACTACCGTCACCGGCTGGCTGACCTCGGCCCTGCGCCAGCTCTCCCGGCAGGTGCTGATGGTCAACGGCGGCTACGACCTGGATTATGAAAATCAGACCCATCCAGGGAACTTTTTTTCCGATCCGGAACCGGAATTTGCCGTCTTTGAGGTCGATGAGAGCGACCGCAGTATCCGCGAGTTCAGCCCGGAATACGCGCTGTTGCTCAATATCGGCAATGATCACTACAGCACTGCGGAACTGCAGGAAGTCTTTGCTGCCTTCCTGGCCCGGGCTGCCCGGGCGGCAGTGCTCCCGGCCCAGCTGGCGGACCTGCCACCCCCGGCTCTGACCCGCAAATATTTCTCAGAAAAACCCGCCGCCGTTCCCTCGGCCTATGTCCAGACTTACCAAGGAACGCCGGAGGGCTGCCAATTCACCATCACAGGATATCCTCCCATCAGCTGCCGGCAGACGGGTTTGCACTCGGCTTGGAATGCCGCGGCCGTACTGCAAATGCTAAGCATCGTTCTGCCCTCGCAGTCCCCGGCCGCACTGGCCGAAGCAATGCACGGCTTCACCGGCATCAGGCAGCGGTTCGAACTGATGTCAGCGCCGGGAGCACGCTGCCCATATATCAACGACTACGCCCACAACCCGGAAAAAATTGCCGCGGCCCTGGCCGCCGCGCGTGAGCGTTTCGGCAGTCCGGTGCTGGCGGTCTTTCAACCCCACGGCTTCGGACCACTCGGCTTTATGCGCCAGGCCCTGGCTGAGAGCCTGCGCGAGTCTTTGCAGCACGGCGACCAGCTGCTTCTCCTGCCGGTCTACTACGCCGGCGGCAGCAGCAGCCACCAGCCGACCGCGCAGGAGGTGGCAGAGGAATATGCCGCCCGGGGTCTGCCAGTCATGTATGTCCCCGACCGGGAAACCGCCGCCGCCATAATCAGGAACAGTCAGGCCCAGCGCTGCGTGCTGGTGATGGGCGCCCGCGACGCATCGCTGCGCAGCTGGACAGGAACACTGGCATGCTGATCCACCAGGGCGACCACAGCTGCCATCTGACCTACTGCCTGAATGTCCACCCCGGCGAATCCTGGCAGGAACAGTTCCAGGCAGTACAGACCTACCCCGCACGCATCAAAAAACTGCTGGGGATTACGCAGGATTTCGGCCTGGGACTGCGCTTCAGCGCCAGCTCCGCCGCCTTCCTCCGCAGTCATCCTGCCGCAATTGCCGAAATGCGGGATTTCTGCGCCGGAGAAGGACTGTACCCGTTTACGGTCAATGCCTTCCCTTATGGTGAGTTCCACCGCCAGCCGGTCAAACGCAGTGTCTATCTGCCCGACTGGAGCTCTCCGGAGAGGCTGCAATACAGCTTGGATGCAGCCGCAGTACTGGCCCAGCTACTGCCCGCCGGATTGTCCTGGGGCAGCATCAGCACCATGCCCCTGGCATATCGCGGGCAGATGTCAACTCAAGCCCTCTATGCCGCCATCATGAATCTCGATCAGCTGGTGAGTGCACTGCAAATTCTGGAGCTGGAATCAGGCAAGCACATCAGCTTCGGGTTGGAGCCGGAGCCGGACTGCCTGCTCGACAGCTGCTCCTCGACGGTGAATTTCTTTGAGCAAATCTACTGGCGGTATTCCCGCCATGCCCGGGAAGTCAGCAGCCGTTACCTGGGGGTCTGCCTGGACACCTGTCACCAGGGCGTGCTGGGTGAATCACCGGCGGACTGCCTGCAGAAATTCTCTCAGGCCGGCATCAGCCTGGCCAAGGTGCAGCTGAGCGCCGCCCCGGTTTTCGACCGCTCCGGGCTGTCGCAGGCGGAATCCTTCCAGGACCAAGTCTACCTGCATCAGTGCAGCGTCCGTCTGCAACCAGGCTCCCGCCAGAGCATCCGCTTCCCCGACCTGCCCGAGGGACTATACTTCGCCCGGCAGCAGCAGGCCCCTGAATTGCGCACCCATTTCCATATCCCCTTGACAGCCGGGGATGACCACGGCAGGTCCTCAACCAGGACTGACCTGGACGACAATTTTTTCCGCCAGATCGCCCGGCAGGACCTCAGACACCTGGAGCTGGAGACCTACACCTTCGCCGTGCTGCCCCAGGAATTGCGTCAGCTACCCCTGGAACAATGCCTGGCCGCAGACCTCAACTGGTGCCGAAATAAACTGCAGTCCCCCGCCGATGACAACGGAAAAGACGAAAAAACATCCCCCTGACTGGAAAAAAACTTTTTTGGCATTATGTTAAAGTTTTTCCGTTATTCGCATGAGAGATGACTGGATCATTACACTCAGGACGGAATTTATCCGCGTATGGTTTGGTAGCGAAAACGATTCAAGGTAAACAGGATGAACAAACAGCAAAAAGACGAGATCATCAAAGAGTACCAGCGTTCGGGCAACGATGTCGGTTCGGTAGAAGTACAAGTAGCTCTGGCTTCGGCCCGGATCAGTGAGCTGACCGAGCATTTAAAGCTGCACAAGAAGGATTTCAGCAGCCGCCGGGGGTTGATTGCCATCAACAACCGCCGCCGCAGTCTGTTGGATTACCTGCAGCGCAATGATTACGAGCGCTACATCACTTTGATTCGCAAGGTCGGCCTGCGCCACTAAGCGCGCAGACTTTCGGAGCAGGACGCACTGGCTGAGCAGCCGGTCGTCCTGCTGATTTGATTTTTGGGAAAGATATTGACTCCGGGGCATTCTGTTGTGGAATTGGTCGGCAGCAGCAATCGGAACAGCTGATTGCTGCTGCCGCAATTCCGCAATTGCCAGTCTTAGTCTGGCGGTCCTGAGCAGAAATGTCTTTCCAAATGCAAAAGGAAAAGACAATGAGCATTGAGACTGCAGTTATTGATTTAGGCGCCAAGCGCGAACTGATTCTGGAGACCGGCAAGCTGGCTCTGCTGAGCAATGGCTCAGTCACGGTCCGGCAAGGCGACAGCATGGTTCTGGTCTGCGCCTGCAGCGCCGCGCCCCGTCCGGGCATCGATTTCTTCCCGCTGCAGGTCGAGTACCGCGAACGCTTTGCTGCGGCCGGCAAAATCCCCGGCGGCTTTTTCAAGCGCGAAGGGCGTCCGACCGAGAAAGAGATATTGACCGCGCGCATGACTGACCGTCCTCTGCGGCCGCTGTTCCCCGAGGGTTTCATCAACGAGGTCCAGATTGTTTCCACTCTGTTGAGTGCTGATGGTGAGAATGAGCCCGATGTGCTGAGCATCCTGGGTGCGTCAGCGGCGCTGATGGTCTCTGACATCCCCTTCAATGGTCCGGTTGGCGCAGTGCGGGTCGGGCGGATCAACGGGCAGTTCATTGCCAATCCCACCAATACTGAAATCAGCAAGAGCGACCTGGATTTGGTCTACGCGGGCATCGCCGGCAAGGTCATCATGATTGAAGGCCGGGGCAAAGAAATCAGCGAAGAGGATTTGCGCGATGCGATGTTGTTTGCCGACTCCATCGTCATCCGCCAGATTGAAGCTCAGAAGGAGCTAGCGGCCAGAGTTAACAAGGCCAAAAGCGCCTATGTGCCCAATGTCCCGACTCCCGAATTCCTGGCTGCCTGTGAGGAGTTCTGCGCTGACCGTCTGGCCGCTGCCTGCTCGGCCCCCGGCAAGCTCGAACGCCAGAACCAGCAGAATGAGCTTTTTGCGGCATTAGTTACCGAAATGACTCCGCGTTTCAGCGATGCGGCTGGTAATCCCCCGGATTTCAAACTGGTCTGGGAAATTCTGCTGGAGAAAGCCATCCGCGGCTTGGTGCTTGAAAATGGCATCCGCCAGGATGGCCGCAAACTGGATGAACTGCGCCCCATTTCCTGTGAAGTAGGAGTGCTGCCGCGAGTGCACGGCAGTGCCTTGTTCCAGCGCGGTGACACCCAGGCGCTGGTGGTCGCGACCCTGGGCTCCAGCGGCGATGCCCAGGATTTTGACGTCATCACCGGGGGCGCCAAGTCTAAATCCTTCATGTTGCATTACAATTTCCCGAATTTCAGCACCGGCGAAGTCGGGCGCTATGGTTCCACCAGCCGGCGGGAGATCGGGCACGGAGCGCTGGCAGAGCGTTCCGTCGCCGAGGTCCTGCCCGCAGAATATCCGTACACCGTCCGGGTGACCTCTGAGATTCTCGGTTCCAATGGTTCCTCCTCGATGGCCACGGTCTGCGGTTCCAGTCTGGCCCTGATGGATGCCGGCGTCCCGGTCAGTGATGCGGTAGTGGGCATTTCAGTCGGTCTGGTCACCGGGCAGCACAAGCGCGAATTCCTGGTCGACATCTTGGGATCGGAAGATCATTACGGCGATATGGACTTCAAGGTTTCAGGCACCAGCAAAGGCATCACTGGCTTCCAGCTCGACCTGAAGATCGCCGGGCTCGACCTCGATGGGATGTATCAGGCCATGCTGATGAACAAGGCCGCCAGAAGCAAAATCCGCGCCATTATGAATGCCTGCCTCGACAAGCCCAGGGCTGAGTTGAGCAAATTCGCCCCCCAGATGTGCGTGGTTAAGATCAATCCCGAGAAGATCGGGGCGCTGATCGGCCCCGGCGGCAAGAACATCCGCGGCATCCAGGACAGCACCGGCGCCCAGATCAATGTCGAGGAGGACGGTACGGTTAAGATTTTCACTCCCGACGGCGAGGCCATGGCCCAGGCCAAATACCTGGTCGAGTCCTGCACCGGAGAGGTCGAAGTCGGCAGCATCTACAATGGTGTGGTGAAGACGGTCAAGGATTTCGGGGCTTTTGTGGAAATCCTGCCGGGCCAGGAAGGCATGGTGCATATTTCCGAGTTGTCCGACGCGCGCGTCGAAAAAGTCGAGGACGTCTGCAAAGTCGGTGACAAGATCACCGTCAAAGTAGTCGGCATCGATGACCGCGGCCGGGTCCGCCTGAGCCGCAAAGCTGCCTTGAAAGAATTGTGAAATAAGTCCCCGACAAATTATTTGTTGGCCTCAAACAAGGATACGGTTATGAAAGACAAAATCCATCCCAAGTATCAGAAATGCACCGTGAACTGCGCCTGCGGCAATCAGTTCGAGGTCTTCTCCAATGTCGCCAAGACCACGATTGGCATTTGTTCGAAATGCCATCCGTTTTTCACTGGCAAGCAGAAGCTGGTGGACACTGAAGGCCGGGTCGATGCCTTCAACCGCCGCTATGCCAAAAAACAGTCCTAGAGACTCATTTGCTCCTCAATTGGCACGGAATATCTGTTTCCAGTGGGAATCGGATATTCCGTGTTTTGGTTTCATGTTTGCTTCCCAACCGCTACGACAGTGAATCTTGAGCATTACCTCCAGAACAGCAATTCGCGCCTGCATGAACTTGAACGGGCGATTGCCAATTTTTCTTTTGCCGGCAGCAGCCAGAAGGAATATCACCTGCTGAACCGTGAATATCAGCAGCTAAAACATTTGTCAGACGTCTGGCAGGAATATCAGAAGGTCCAGCGGCAGATCACTGACAACCACGAACTGCTGAAAAGCTCACAGGATCAGGAATTCAACGCACTGCTGGAAGCTGACCTGCTCGAGCTCGACAGGCAAGAACACCGCCTGGATGGTGAATTGAAAGCCCTAATCCTGCCGCCCCACCCCAATGAAGGCAAGGACGTGATTGTGGAAATCCGCCCCGCCGCCGGTGGCGATGAGGCGGGGCTGTTTGCCGCTGACCTGGCCCGGATGTACCAGCGCTACGCGGACATCAAAGGCTGGAAGGTGGAAATTCTGGAAATGGCCGAGACCCCCTTGGGAGGGTTGAAAAATGCCGCCTTCACCGTCCGCGGCAGCGACGCCTGGAGTATCCTGCATTTTGAAAGCGGCGTGCACCGGGTGCAGCGGGTGCCGGTTACTGAAGCCCAGGGGAGAGTCCAT
>JAAYYJ010000423.1 GCA_012515455.1 Oligosphaeraceae bacterium | reverse complement strand
CCGGTGATCCGGATGCACGGCGAAATGGTGCCGCTGGATACCGAACCCATGACCCCGGAGGATACCGAATACCTGATGAAATCAATCACCTCCGAAGCAAATCAGCAGAAGCTGCAGCAGGACGGCGGCGTCGACTTCGGCTTCGCTTTCGGTGACAAGGCGCGCTTCCGGGTCAGCGCGTTTCGGGCCAAGGGAAATATCGGCATGGTGCTGCGGACGATCTCCAATACCCTGCTGAGCATGGAGCAGATCGGCCTGCCCCCGGCAGTCAAGGATATCCTGTTCCGGCCGCGGGGGCTGGTGCTGGTCACCGGACCTACCGGCAGTGGCAAATCAACCACTCTGGCCTCCATGATCGATGTGATCAACCGGGAAAAGCGCGATCATATCATTACCATCGAGGACCCGATTGAGTTCTATCACAGCCACAAAAGCAGCGTGGTCACGCAACGCGAAATACATAACGACGTACCCTCCTTTGCCGAAGCCATCCGCCGCGCCCTGCGGCAGGACCCCGACACCATTCTGGTCGGTGAAATGCGTGACCTGGAGACCATCGGTGCGGCCATCACGGCGGCAGAAACCGGGCACCTGGTCTTTGGCACTCTGCACACCACTGGTGCGGCCGAGACTGTCGACCGGATTGTCGATTCTTTTCCGACCAATCAGCAAGCTCAGGTGCGCACTCAGCTGGCGGCATCATTGATCTGCGTGATCTCACAGGTGCTGTTGAAGCGGATCGATAAGAAAGGCCGGGTGGCGGGTTTTGAAATCATGGTCCAAACCCCGTCTATTGCGGCTCTGATCCGGGATGGCAAGACCTTCCGTATCACCTCGGACATCCAAACTGGTGCCAAATGGGGCATGAACACTCTTGATTCGCATTTGCTGCAACTCTATAATGAAGGTAAGATCTCCTACGGCGATCTGATTACCAAGTGCCGCGATGCTGAAGGCATCATCCAGAACATCCAGCAACAGCTGAAGGAGAAAGGCAAAGCCTGAGCGGCACGACCGGCTTTGAGGCACTCCTGATTCCGGTCTCCCCGCACCGGAACGTTCTTCCGACATTCTGATCCCAGCAGCATACTGCATCATCCGAGGGCAAATAACACAAGGATTACGGCCATGGCAAAATTTCAATATACCGCGGTTGACAGCAACGGCAAAGAGCGTAAAGGCAACATCGAGGCCGGGGACGACAAAGAAGCCACGAATCTGTTAAAACAGCAGGGCTTGTTCCCGATCAGCGTCAACGAGATTGGCGCCGGCAGCAAGAAAGGCGGTGGTCAGGCTGCAGGCGCTAAAGGAGGAGCGGGCTTCACGTTCGGTGCTCCGAAGATTCCCACCAAGGATTTATGCACCATGACCCGGCAGCTGGCGACCCTGCTGGATGCCGGTCTGCCCCTGGTGCGCGCCCTGCGCACCCTGCAGCGGCAGGCCAAGGGCCAAAAACCGGCACTGTTCAAGGTCATGGGCAATTTGGCGGATGCGGTGGAAGGCGGTGCGACCTTCTCGGAAGCACTGGCTACCAACCCGCGCTCCTTCAACAAACTCTTCGTCAGCATGGTCCGGGCCGGCGAGGCCTCCGGCGCTATGGAAATCGTCCTGACCCGTCTGGCGGAATTCATGGAAAAAGCACAGCGCATTGCCGGCAAAGTCAAATCGGCTATGGTCTATCCTATCGCGGTGCTGGCTATCGCAGGAGCAATTACCGCCGGTCTGATGATCTTCATTATCCCCAAATTCGCTAAAATGTTCGATGAGATGCTCCCCGGTGAGACCCTGCCCGCCATCACTGTATTCGTCATCAATGCCAGCAACGCTTTGAAAAATAACGCCGTGGGTTTCGCAGTCGGGCTGTTCGTGGGGATCTTCTTATTCAAAATTTTGCTGAAGACCAAATTTGGCGCCTACGCCTTTGATACTTTTGCCTTGAAGACGCCGCCCTTCAACTCTCTGGTGGTAAAAAATGTCTCGGCGCGCTTCTGCCGGACACTGGGGACGCTGATGGCCTCCGGCGTGGCGGTGCTGCAGGCTCTGCAGATTGTGAAGGACACTGCCGGTAATGAACTGGTGTCACGGGCGATTCAAAGTGTGCATGATGCGGTTAAAGAAGGTGAGGGCATGACCAAACCGCTGGAGAAATCCAAGGTCTTTCCGCTGATGCTGTGCAGTATGGTTGAAGTCGGTGAGGAGACCGGTGCGCTGCCGGACATGCTGAACCGCGTGGCCGGCGTCTATGAAGAGGAAGTCGACCGGGCCGTCGAAGGTCTGACCTCACTGATTGAGCCGATTATGATCTGCTTCCTGGCTGTAGTGGTCGGCGGTATCGTTATCGCCTTGTTCGCACCCCTGGTCAAGATGATTGACAAGCTCGGCGGCTGAACTCCCCCCCCACCCCGCAAATGCCCCCTGGGAGCGCGGACACCTGGCCTGCCGCTCCCAGCTTCCCTGACCTGTTAGCGGGCAGCGAAGAACCAGACCACGAACTGCAGCGGGCGCCGGGAAGGATTCATTTCAAGCATTATATTATCAATTTCTCCGCTGAGCGAGACCGCCGGGTTGTGGGTTGTATTCTGATAATGGAGCAGATTGATGGGTACTGTACGTCGGGTTCTTGTGGAAAAGCGTCCCGGCTTCGATATCGAAGCCCAACAGTTGCGGGCGGATTTGCAGGAACATCTCGGTCTGGCTGAATTGCGTGAGGTCAGAATATTCAAGCGTTATGATCTGGCGGGCATCAACGCCCGGGAATTCGCTGCCGCGCGTGACAGCATCCTCTCGGAGCCGAATTGCGATTTCGTCTATGAGCATGCCCTGCCGGATTTGCCCGGCAGCAGTCTCCTGGCCGTGGAATATCTGCCCGGACAATATGACCAGCGCGCGGATTCGGCCGCTCAATGCGTGCAGTTGCTGACCCGGGGCGAACGGCCGCTGGTGCGCAGCGCCACCGTCTATGCCCTGACTCCGGCCCTGCACCGCAGCGCCTTGGAGCAGGTCCGGCAGTACTTGATCAACCCGGTCGAGAGCCGGGAAGCAAGCATGGCCATCCCGGAGACCCTGGAGACCAGCAGCGATATCCCTGCCGATATCGGCACCCTGGCAGGATTCCTGACCCTGACCACAGAGGAATTGGCTACGCTGCGCCGGGAGATGGGCATGGCTATGAGCAGCGCCGACCTGGCTTTCTGCCAGCAATATTTCCGGGACCAGGAACGGCGCGAGCCCACTTACACCGAAATCAAAGTCATCGACACCTACTGGTCCGACCATTGCCGGCACACCACCTTCCAGACTGTTCTCGACCAGGTGGAATTCGAACCGGGGAAATATACCGCTGCAATCCGCCTCGACTATGAACGCTATCTGGCCTTGCGGCAAAGCCTGGGCCGTCAGAACCGGGACCTCTGTCTGATGGACCTGGCTACCATCGGCGCACGGGAGCTGAAACGGCAGGGACGCCTGGACAACCTCGATGCCTCGGAGGAGATCAACGCCTGCTCCATCGTCATCGAAGCGGACCTCGATGGCCGGCAGGAGCCCTGGCTGATTATGTTCAAGAATGAAACCCATAATCATCCCACCGAAATCGAGCCCTTCGGCGGCGCGGCAACCTGCCTGGGCGGAGCAATCCGGGACCCGCTCTCCGGACGCTCCTATGTCTATCAGGCCATGCGCATCAGCGGTGCGGCCGACCCCCGGGCGAAGCTGAGCGAGACCTTGCCGGGAAAACTGCCGCAAAGGAAAATCACCCGCTCTGCGGCCGCCGGATATTCCTCCTATGGCAATCAAATCGGCCTGGCGGCCGGCAAAGTTCAGGAAGTGTATCACCCCGGATTCGTGGCCAAAAGAATGGAGCTCGGGGCCGTGATCGCAGCTGCCCCGCAAGCCAATGTCCTGCGCCAGCGCCCGCAGCCCGGTGATGCCATCCTGCTGATCGGCGGTCGCACCGGCCGTGACGGCTGCGGCGGCGCTACCGGGTCATCCAAAGCCCATACCGGCGAGTCGCTGCAGAGCTGCGGTGCCGAGGTACAGAAAGGCAACCCCCTGACCGAGCGCAATATCCAAAGACTGTTCCGGACGGCTGAATTCGCCCGCCTGGTCAAGCGCTGCAACGACTTCGGCGCTGGCGGCGTCTGTGTGGCCATCGGTGAATTGGCTCCTGGTCTGGAAGTGGACCTCGACCGCGTACCCAAAAAATACGCCGGTCTCGACGGTACCGAGCTGGCGATTTCCGAATCCCAGGAGCGCATGGCGGTGGTGATTGCGGCCGAGGAGGTCGAGCGGGCCATCGCGATGGCCCGGGCCGAGAACCTCGAGGCTACTCTGGTGGCCTGGGTCAGCGCTGACCCGCGCCTGCAGATGACCTGGCGGGGGAAGACCATCGTCAGCCTCAGCCGCGAGTTCCTGGACAGCAACGGCGTGACCCAGCATGCCGCCGCCAGAATCACCGAGCCGGAGTCTGCCGCCAACCCGTTCCTGCCCCGCGCCATACAGTCTTTTCCGGCAGAATGGCTGCAGACCCTGCGGGACTTGAATGTCTGCTCCCAAAAAGGGCTGATTGAGCATTTTGACGGCACCATCGGCGCGGCCACTGTGCTCAGCCCCTACGGCGGCAAATACCGCTTGACCCCCAATGAGGCCATGGCGGCCAAGATTCCCTGCCTGGGCCAGACTGAGACCTGCACCTTGATGAGTCACGGCTACAATCCCGTAATAGCGTCCTGGAGTCCCTACCATGGCGCACTGTATGCCGTCGTGGAAGCAATCGCCAAGATCGCCGCGGCCGGCGGCGACGTGACGCAAGTCCGGCTGTCCCTGCAGGAATACTTCGAACGCCTCAAGGATGTGCCGGAGCGCTGGGGCAAGCCTCTGGCGGCCCTGCTTGGAGCCTTGCGGGGACAATTGGAGTTCGGTACTGCGGCTATCGGCGGCAAAGACTCCATGTCCGGGTCTTTCAATGACCTGGATGTCCCGCCCACGCTGGTCGCTTTCGCGGTCACCAGCGCTAAAGCAGATAAAATGATCAGCCCAGAATACAAAAACGCAGGCAGCTGCATCAGCCTGCTGCCTGCACCGCGGGATCACCACGAAATCCCCGATTTCGACACTCTGAGAAAAAATTACTGCCAGCTGTATCAATGGATTCAGTCCGGGCAGGTCCGGGCCGCCCATACCGTGGGTCACGGCGGCATCGCTGCCGCCGTATCCCGGATGTGCTTCGGCAACCGCCTCGGCCTGGAGATCGATTCCAGCTGGAAGGCGGCAGAGCTGTTCTGCCCCGAATACGGCGCCATCATCCTGGAATCTGACCATCCCCTGCCCGGGACCAGAAGGCTGGGACAAACCACGCAAGTGCAGGAAATCCGCTGGGCGGAACAGCGCCTGCCCCTGGAACAGGCCCTAGCCGCCTGGCAGGAACCCCTGGAGAGCGTGTTCCCCACCCGGGCCAGCGAACCCGCCCCGCCGCTTTGGCAGCCCTGGACCGAGCGCAGCCGCAGCCGCCCGCGCCAGCGGGTGATCAGACCCCGGGTGCTGATACCAGTGTTCCCGGGCACGAACTGCGAAGTCGATACCGCCCGGGCCTTCACCCGGGCCGGGGCCATCGCCGAGTGCCTGCTGATCCGCAATTTGACGGCCGTTGATATCGAGCAGTCGGTATCGGCATTAGTCCAGGCTATCAACCAAGCCCAGATCATCGCCTTCCCGGGAGGCTTCTCCGGCGGAGATGAACCCGACGGATCGGGGAAGTTCATCGCCACCACCTTCCGCAATCCACTGGTCGCCGAGGCCATGGCGCGGCTGCTGCAGGAGCGTGACGGGCTGGTCCTGGGCATCTGCAATGGCTTCCAGGCTCTGATCAAGCTGGGGCTGGTGCCTTATGGTGAAATCCGGCCCGCGCTGGCTCCCGCTGACCCGACCCTGACCTTCAACAATCTCGGGCGTCATGCCGCAACTATGGTCAATACGGTCGTGACTTCGGTAAAATCACCCTGGCTGGCCAAGACCGCCGTGGGCGAGGTCCACGCCGTGGCCATCTCGCACGGCGAGGGACGCTTCAGTGCCAGCGAAGCACAACTGCGCAGCCTCCTGGCCACCGGACAGGTGGCATTCCAGTACGCTGATCTGGACGGCCGGCCGGCGGCCGGTCTGCCCTGGAACCCCAACGGCTCCGCCTGCGCTATCGAAGGCATTACCAGTCCGGACGGGCGGGTGCTGGGCAAGATGGGACACAGCGAGCGCAGCATCGACAGCAATATCGCCATCAATATCCCGGGTAACAAGGAACAGGGTATTTTTGCCGCCGGGGTGGAGTATTTTTCCTGACGCCGCCGGCTACAACCCAGCAAGGACACGAACTGGCAATGAAAATACTGACTATCGGCAACAGCTTTTCCGAGAGCATCTGGGCCTATCTGCCCCGGGTGGCGGCTTCAGCCGGCAAAACGGTGGAACTCGGCCGGGCCAGCTTCGGCGGCTGCGAACTGCACCGGCACTGGGCCTACATCAGCGCCGAGGAGAACGACAGCAATTGCCCCATCTATTCCAACGGCAGCCGCAGATTGCGCAATATCCTGTTCGAGACGCCTTGGGATGTGGTGACCATTCAGCAGGCTAGCCGGGAAAGCTGGCGCAAAGAATCCTATGAGCCTTACGCGGGAAAAATCATCGAGTATATTCGCCAATATGCCCCGCAAGCGGAAATCCTGGTCCAGCAGACCTGGGCCTACCGCGCCGACTCGCCCTTCCTGCTGCCGGGCAGCGAATGGGGAATCACCCAGGAGCAGATGTATCAGGCCCTGACCGAAAATTACCGCGCTCTGGCGCAACGCTATGGCCTGCGCCTGATCCCTACCGGCAAGGCGGTGCAGATCGCCCGTCAGCAGGAAATACAGCCCTTCCGGAATTATGACCCTGAGCTGGTGCAGACTCTGCGCTGGCCCGATCTGCCTCCGCAGGCCTCCGATGTGGTCGGCCAATGCCGCTGGGTGAGGGACAGCGACAGCGGTGAATTGAAAATCAGCCGTGACCTGACCCACCTGAATTGCCGCGGGCAGTATCTGCAGGCCTGCGTCTGGTTGTTTGTCCTCTTCGGCTGTACACTCGAAGAAATAACTTTCGTGCCCGAAGAACTCTCCAACCAGGATGCGGCTTTCCTGCGCTTTGCCGCCGACAAAGCGGTACGGGAAGGCCTGTAAATTCTGCCGGGGCAGACCGCACCAGCGAGACTACTGCAGGCGGCTCTGCCGCCGCGGGTCGAAAGCGTTGCGCAGCCCTTCACCTACGAAGACTCCCAGCAGCATCACCGTGAACAAGGTCAGCGAGGGATACAGAATCAGCCACCAGGCCCAGCGCTGATTCTGCGCCTGCTGCAGTAACTGCCCCAAGCTGGGGGTCGGCGGCGGCAGGCCGAAGCCGAGGTAGTCCAGAGCCGCCAGAGAGCCGATGGCACCGACCAGCGAGAACGGGAAGAAGGTAATCAGCGGCACCAGGCTGTTGGGAAGGATGTGCCGCAGGGCGATTTTCCAGCCCGGCAGGCCCAGACAGCGCGCGGCCTCCACAAAGGGCAGCTGGCGCAAGCGGAGCATCTCGGCCCGCATATAATACGATATGCCAATCCAGTTGAACAGAGCATAGCAGAAGATCAGCAGCTGGAAGCTCGGGCCGTAGATGGAGCCCATCAAAATCATGATATACAGGAACGGCAGCGCGCTCCAGATTTCAATCAGCCGCTGCCCCAGGATATCCACCCAGCCGCCCAGATATCCTTGCAGCATCCCGGCCGCCGTGCCGGCGGTCATGGCGCAGATTACCAGTATCAGCCCGAAGCTCAGGGAAGAGCGCAGGCCGTACAGAATCCGGGCGAAGACATCCCGCCCCGCATCATCGAGTCCCAGCCAATGACCGGCCACCGGACGAAACGGGAAGCGCACGGATTCCTGTTCACAGCTCAGCAGCATCTTCCGGCCTTGAAACAGAACTTCCTGGGGCAACACCGACTCGCCGCCAGCCAGGCGCTGCCGGCTCGCGGTAATGAGCTGCCGCAACTCCGCCGGCAAAGTCTCATAACTCTGGCGCTGGTTGCGCGGCACTGCGGCGCCGGGTTCGAAGTCCCAGGCCAGCGCCGGCAGGTCGGGACCCTGCAGACCGTTGATGGTCAAGCGCAGCAGCAGCGGCGGGGCTGCCCGGGGCGCACTGGCTGGAAGCGTGATCTGAACCCCCGGATGGCCTTCCCGACCGGGGCAATGATAGCTCTCGGCCGGGAAGGCCTGGGTCTGCTGCAGGCGCCGTTGCAGGGTGTCGAGCAGGGCCGGCGGCAAGTCCCAGAATTCCGTCAGCTTCCTGCCCCTCCCCGCGGGTGCGTTGCCGGGGTAGAAAGCCTCCATACCGATATAGCGGGTGATAATCAGTTCGGCGTTGACGCTGATGCCGCCAAGCTGGGGGATATTACGCAGGCGGCAGCTGCTGCGCAGGTGTCCCTGCAGTTCTTCAAGCGGGACAATGGCCAGCGGGTCGTTGGCCACGGGCGCCCAAAGCATCCAGGAGCCCTGCTCCCGGAAGGCTTGGTCCTGCTCCAGGCGGCGGTAATTGATTCTGGTGTCGGGGCCGCCGGGGGTGAAAGTGCTTTGGGGATAAAAGCGGCAGAACGGGAAGTACCAGCGGCCCTGATGGCGCAGCAGCAGCGGGCGGCCGTTGCAGAGCAGTTCTGCGCCCAGGCTGAGCACATAGAGTGCCAGCAGCAGGCACAGCGAGTACCAGGCCCGGCGCAGGCTGCGGAAACGCTGCCAGCGTTTCCGGCTGACTGGATTGAGGGCGAACAACGGTGTTCCTCCTGGTCAGGCGGACGGCGGCGATGAACCTTTGCAGGCCAGGTTTATCAGCATGCAGCAGCCCATAATGATAAAAAAGACCGCTGCCACTGCAATCAGGTATTTGGCCGGGATATAGCGGGAGATCACGCTGCCACCCACCGCGGCGAGGGCCGAGGTGCAGATCAAGGCCAGGCTGGAGCCCAGGAAGACCGTAAACCAGCAGGTGGGCTTTCCTGAACTCAGAGCCAGGGCGGTCAACTGTGTCTTGTCACCCAGTTCGGCCAGGAAGACAATCCCGAAGGTCATGCAAAAAAGCTTGAAATCCATTACCAACTCCTAAAACAATCTACGGGTCAATAGCTGACGGAGAAATTATAAAACCGGTTGATGCCCTCACAGCCGGTCAAGCCGACATAGAATTCCTTGGGGAGTGCGATTTCGGAGTACCCGAAGCTCTGGCCGTTGCACTCGACTTCGATAATCGGGTGGCGCTCGCCGCCGGGGAAGGTGATGGTCACCACCAGCTGCAGTTTCTCCTTGGCCGGATACTTGGCCTTCAGGTAGCCGGCTTTGTACCAGGCCGGCTTGCCGTCTTTCAGACTGTGATGCCAGACATTCAGGCCCTCGTCATACAGGACTACCTCCCAATGCTCTCGGTATTCCGGACGCCCTTGCGCGTCATTACCATATTCCGGGGCAATGACCAGCAGCGGCGCCATGCGGTGGTCAAACGACATCTCAGACTTGAGCACCACTTTCTTCTGAGCGCTGATTTTTTGCCCCCACAGCATCGAGGTGTACGTCTCGGCCGCTTTCGCACCCAGCATCTCTGCTTCGCTGGCCCCCTCAGGGACCTGGTTGGCGATGTGGTCCGCGGCTTGGGTCCAGTTGCCGAAATGCTCCCAGCGCGGGCTCTTGATTAAAATCCAGTCCTCGGCCTTCCATCCGGCCGGGGTGAAGTCGCATTTGAATTCTGCGGCGGACAGAGCCAGCGAAAACAGCAGCAGGGTCAGGGCAAGAAATCGTTTCATCATCAGTTCCTTCAGGTGGTTGAGTTCGAATTGCTAGGGTGAATCTGGTGCAGCATTATTCTTGGTCTGGTTGGCGGCGGCGGCAGCAAAACGGCTGAAGCGCAGGGTATTCACCTTCCAGCGCCAGGTATCGCGGCAACGGCGCTGCAGCCAGGTGAAGGCGGAATCCTGGTCCGGCAGCTGGCTGAGGTCCAGGATATCACGGTCGCTGCAGCGGCACAGCACTGCCAGGCAATGCTCTGCCGGGAAAAGCCAGGCCAGATGCCGCTTGGCCCGGCCGAATACATCCATCAGATGTTTCTGGCGCAGGAGCAGCCAGCCGATAGTCAGAGCGAAGAGCAGCCAGAAGAACCACCCGGGCAGTTCCGGCCAGACGAAGGTCTGGCAGAGCTGGCTGGCGAACAGCAGGGTGGTGGCTCCCAGGAACAGGAAGGAATCGCGCTGGCTCTGGAAAATCCCCCCAAAATAGCGGCGGAAGCGGGTGAATGCGGTTTGATAGGCGCAGATTTCTTCAAACAGCCTGGCTTCGAAGCTGAGTCTGGCCACATGGCAGAGCTCATGGGCGAGCAACTCCCGGCGCTGGTAGAACAGCCAGCGCGGCTGGTCGCGGAAACTCCTGCGGATGATAAACAGGGCAAAGAAATCGGGAAAGAAGCAGAATGCCCCGCCTCCGAAGAACAGACTGAAATGCGGATCAATGAAAAAGCCCTGCACCCAATCCACCTCGAAGTGGAACAGCTCCGCCGTGATGGCGTGACCTTCCCGGAACAGCTCCGGCGGAATTTGTTCATCCGGGTGGACGGTGATGCCCTCGACCGTGTAGGCGCCGCTGTCCGCCAGGGCGCGGTTCAGCTCCGCCGTGCGCTGATTGAGCAGCTGCAGCCGCTCCGCGAGGTCCTGGGCGGACTCGTGATCGGCGCAGAAAATCCCGCGTTGGTCCAGGGCGGCGAAGGCCTCCAGGTCCCCGGCCGCAATGCCGGCAATCAGTTCTTCTTCAATCAGCATCAGTTTGCATCAATGACAGTGAGGGTGGTGCGCTGCAGAACAGGTGACTGCCGAACGGGGAGCTACTGCAGGAAAATTTCGATCACCGGCACTTCGGTTTTGGGAGCGACCGGCGGCAGAACCAGGGTCAGGACATCGCTGCTGACCGCCGCGGTCATGTGCCCGTGCGGCATGGCGACCGGCTCCTGACGCAGAATCTCGCTGCCGTCATGCAGGAAACGGGCGAATTTGACCTTGCCCGCCAGCCGGGGCAGATGCAGGAATTTCTGGGGCCAGGAGTACAGATGCAGGAACAGACGCCCGCTGACCGGGTTGTAGGTGTAGCGGCAATGCTCTGGCTCGGGGTATTCCTCGGGTGCAATCGTGCAGCCGTAGATCGATGGCGAATGGAACTTCATCCAGGCCGCAATGGCCTCCAGGGAGGCTTGCGCCCGCTGATCGAAATATCCGCGCGCAGTGGGACCGACATTCAGCAGCAGATTCCCCCCCCGGCTGACGTGGTTGACCAGCATGGTGATCAGATCATGCGGGGTCTTCCAGGTCTGTTCATCGCGGTGGTAGCCCCAGGCGCCGGAGAACGTCTGGCAGCCCTCCCAAGGCAGCAGCGCCCCCGTCTCGTCCCGGATGCCCCGGGCCGGGACATACTGCTCCGGCGACTGGAAATCGCCGGCCCCGGGCAGGTCCATGCGGTCATCCAGCAGGATATCCGGCTGGAGGGACCGAATCAGCCGGAGCAGCTTCTCGGATTCCCAGTCCTGCCGGCCCTTGCCGGTGCCGTCCTCGCGCGGGTATGAGAAATCGAACCAGAGGATGTCGATTTTGCCATAGTTGGTCAGCAGCTCCCGGACCTGCTGGCGCATGTATTCGGCATATTTCTTCTGGTCGCGCTGCAGGTTGAGCTGCTCCCAGCCCGGTTTGGCATGCAGGGGATGGATGCAGTCGATGCGGAATTGCGGATGGTGCCAGTCAATCAGCGAGTAGTAGAAGCCCACCCGCAAGCCTTCGGCCCGAAAGGCATCCACGACCTCGCGGATGTAATCGCGACGGGCTTTGTAGTCGGTGTACTGCGAGTCGAACATACAGAAGCCTTCGTGGTGCTTGACGGTGATGACCAGGTATTTCATACCGGCATTTTTGGCCAGGCGGGCCCATTCCCGGGGTGCAAACAGGTCCGGGTCGAAGAACTCCTGATATTTCTCATAGACCTCAGGGGGGATGGATTCGCGGTTCTGCACCCACTCGTGCCGGCCCAGGACGGCATACAAGCCCCAGTGAATGAACATCCCGAAACGCGCTTCCTGCCACCAGGTGCGGTCGCCATGCGGATATTGCGCTGCCTTCTTGGCCATAATCAGGGTCCTTGTCTAGAGTGATAGATGTCCCGTTCAGGGAGTAAAACCAGCCCGGCTGAAACACTGCCCGCGAAAAATGCCTTGCTGGCTGGCGCAAGGGCTTCTCCGGCAAGCAAAAATTCCGCTCTGCCCGGCTGCCGCCAAGCGGCGCAGCAGAGGCGGTTTTTTAATATAATCTCAAAATCGGGATATTCCCGCCTGGCGGAGGCAAAACCGCGCCCCCGCGGGTTTTTCCGGAGGGGGGGGGCGGCGCGCTGCGGGGGCGGAGCCCGCTCAGTCGGAGGCCCGCGGCGGCAGACTGCGGTCGTCTTTTTTCGGGGTCAGGTTGATGGATCCAGCTTTCAGGTCGGTCCACAAGGTCCCTTCGCCGGCATGGATGATTTTCACGACCAGCTCGGGATTCAGGTTCTCGATCAGTTTCAAGTCGGACATGATGCCCAGCGCACCCAGCGCATCGGCCTTCATTCTGCTGCCCAGAGCCAGTTCCTTCTTGAGCATATTCTCGACCAGGACTTCTGTCTCGCCCAGCAATTTAGTGGTCTTGGCTTCCAGAGCGGAACGCTCCAGGGTGATGTTCGCGACCTCCAAATCGGCATTGGCCAGAGTCATGCGCACAGTTTGCTTTTCATTGGCGGCGATTTCTGCCACCCGGCGTTTGGTTTCCTGTTCCACCTGTTTGCGCTTCTGCTGAATCATGGCCTGCTGGGTATTCAACTCGGCTTGCATCTTGGCCGTCTCCTGCAGAGAGATGTTGGTCAGGTTCTGCTCCACTGCAATGCTGGAATCCTGAATGGGCTGCAGGATGTTCTGGGGGATGGAAACATTGCGAATAATGGCGTTGTGGATGATGATGCTCTTCTCTTTCATGGTGTTGACCAATTCCTGGCGCAGGTTCTTCTGGAAGGTCTCCCGACCGTCGCCCATGATGAAATCCTGAGCTTTGTAGGTCGAGCCTTTCAGACGCGAGGCGGACAGAATCTGGGGCAGGATGATCTTCTCCACTACTTGCGGCAAATCTCCAAAAAGCATATAGATCCTGGAGACATTCTCCGGCATCAGCTCGAATTCCACCGTCATATCCATCATGATCTTGAAGCCGTCCCGGGACGGGAATTCCACAAAGCTGCTGATGTTGTAAACCACATCCTGACCTCTGCCCGGCGTGGCGCCCTGGCTCACCATATCACTGCGCTGGAAATAATTCTGCCGGGCTTTCTGCTGGATGTTCAGGGTGTTGGCGGAGATGGCCTGGAGGGCATCGCTGGTGGTCTCAATTTGCTTCTTGACCTCAATCACGCTGCCCTGCTTGCCGGTCATGCTGACCTGGTTCATGCCGATCTCAATCACATTCACCTGGTAGGCACGGGGATTCAGGTAGTACAGACCGGGCTGCAGGATGTCCTTCAACACACCTTTCTCGCCGATACTGGCGAATGCCCCGGGGGCGGCGGCCGCGCCGGTCTGCGAGGTTATTACCCCGACATAGCCAATCGGGATATTGATCGCATCCACAATATCGACTTTGTAGCCCATGGGATTCAGACGGTACAATCCCGGCCCCAGGACATTGCGCCAGACGCCTTGGGATTCCTGGTCCGGGGCAATAATCGCGCCTTCCGGCAGCGCCCGGCCGATTTTCGAGGTCACGACCCCGACTTTGCCAATCGGGATGTTGATGGCCGGCAGGATGTCTACCTCGTACAGCACCGGGTCGAGGAAATACCGGCCCTCGGGCAGAATCTCCCGCCAGATGCCCTTCTCCCCCCGCTCCACCAGGATGCGGTTCGCGGCCGACTCCCGGCCGGCTTTGGCGGTGATTACTGCCAGGTGCTCTGGCGGCACATAGAAACGGCAGAAGAACCATTGGTAACAGCCATACGCCAGCAGGATGAGCAGAACTGCACCCAAACCAGCCTGGAGATAATATTTTTTCATCACTGCTGCCCTCCTTTGCCCGTCTGGTCGGTGAGCGGCAAGCCGAACAGGCCGCCGTGGTCGTTAGTCAGGATGCTGCCGATGCGCGGTGCCAGACGTTCATTGAGCAGGCCCCGGACGTAGGCCGGTCCACTGCCAAAGGCCTCGATATTCAATTTCAGAATCTCGACCTCGGAGGTGTTGCGGGCGGCTATCACGGCGCGCTCTGCTTCGGCGATGGTGCGTTTGGCTTGTGCTTCGGCACTGACTTGGTCAAACTTGATGGCTGCGGCCTGCAGCTCGGTCCTGGCCGCGATGACCTTCTCCAGCTGACTCTGCTCCGCCCCAATCTCACTGGTGATCTTGCGGGTCTCGGCCTCCACCACCGCCTTGCGCTGCTCCGCGAGCATATTCTGCTCCTCCAGCTCAGTCGCAGATTTCGCCTGCTCGATCTGCTGCTTGAATTTCTTGGCTTCCTGCTGGGCCAGCTCGCGGTTGCGGATAATCTCCGCAATCTCCTGCGGCGGGATAATATCCCGGATCAGCACCGAGTTGATGGACACTCCCCAGCTTTGGCAGGTCTCGCGCAGAAACTTCTCCAGGTCGTTTTGGAAAATTTGGCGACTCTCCCCGACGATGAATTCCGTGGCAGTCTTTTTGCTGCCTTCGATGCGGGAGAAACCGCTGACCGAGGGCAGGATGATCTTCTTCAGGATGTCCTCCATGTCGCCGACCTCGTGCGTCAGGCGGGGGGCGGACTCGCTGCTGATATTAAACTCCACGGTGCCTTCCAAGGAGATGCTG
>JAAYYJ010000422.1 GCA_012515455.1 Oligosphaeraceae bacterium | reverse complement strand
AGCGGATAGATGCCGCCATGCAGATATACGAAGGTAGCACCAGTAGCGAAAGTGTCAGTCATGTAGTATCGCTCCGAAGGGCGGACCAGGCGGTGGATTTTAAAATGCCGTTCCCCGAAGGCGGGCGAAGCGCTGGAGGACATATACGGGTTGTTGCCATAGCTGGCATGAAAATATTTGTAGGTTTTGCCCTGGCAGTAGCTTTCGCGGTAGGTATCCCCGGGGCAGAAAAAGGGCCCGACATCGTGTGGGCTTTGCACATAGGTGAAATTGATGCCATTCGGGCCACGGGTCTTGATGTAGCCGGTCAGATCGTTGAAGAGGGTGGTCTGATTGCTGGTAAAACCAGGGAACATACCGTCCTGATCATCGACATAAAGCGTAATCGTGTACCCCAGCTGTTTCAGATTGCTGGTGCAGGCGATGGACTTGGCCTTCGACCGGGCCTTGCTCAAAGCCGGCAGCAGCATCGAGGCCAAGACTGCGATGATGGCAATCACGACCAGCAGTTCGATCAAGGTGAACGTTTTGGTGCGCATGGTCATACTCCTGTCCTTTGCCTGTTGTTTGCAACTGGGGATGGAAGCTTATGCCGCTGTGGGTCAGCACTGCCGCCGGCAGCCGGAAAGCGGATTCTGCTTCAAACTTAAATAACATAATGTGTCTTTGCCACAATGCCCATACGGGGGCAAAAATTAACTCTCTGCTGCATCACCGTTCCGGCGGCTGGTAGGCCCTGCGTCCAGGGAAGGCTTCCGGTTCGCTGCACAGCCCGTACTGACCATAGCCGTCAACGAGTTTCCCATCGGCGATCTTCTCCGGCACCGCGTATTTTTGGAACCAATCCAGCAGTTGTCCACGCAGCTGCCGTTCACGAGCCGCAGCCTCCGGATGTCCGGACAGATTGCAGGTCTCACCGGGATCTCGGCGCAAGTTGTAGAGCTCGTCCGGCCCGTGCTGATTACGGACTACCAGCTTCCAGTCAGGCGTACGCAACATGCGCACCGGTCCATATTCGTCATAGACCACCACCTCGCGTGCTTCGGATAAAGCCTGTCCCTGCAGAAGAGGTGCGAAGCTGCGCCCCGGCAGGTTCAATCCCTCCGGTATCTCCAGGCCGATGTAATCGAGCAACGTAGGCATGAAATCATACTGGCTGAGCAGATGCCGGTCCTGACGGCCTGGGGCAATGCTGCCGGGATGCGCGATCAGCAGGGGCACCCGCACGGATTCCTCGAACATATTCAGGGGCCAGGTGGCGTTGCCCTTGCCGTAGATTCCATGCTGACCCATGTTCATGCCATTGTCGCTGGTGAAAATTACCAATGTATCCTCTGCCTTTCCGCTTTGCTCCAGCCAATCCAGTAAGCGGCCGATATTGGCATCCATTGCCGTAATGGCTGTAAAATAGCCGCTGAGGTAACTGCGCCGCGTCTCGGCATCGCGGACCGGGATGCTGATCCCCTCCACCCACTCCGGCGGTGGCAGGTTTTCAGGCAGTGACCGGAACGCACAATTCTGGTAATAATCGGCATAAATATCTTCCGGGTGATTGCTGCGGTCCCAGGGTGAATGCGGTGCGGTGTAGTGTACGCTCAGATAGAACGGCTCGGGCTGGTCGCTTATTTCCTCCAGCCAGTGCAGGGCATTTGTGGTGATTGCATCCGTGACGTATTCTTTTTCATGATACAATTCGCCGTTTCTTATCATCGCTGCACCGTAGTAGGAGCCGCCACCTGTGGCATAGACCTGCCAGAAGCTGAAACCCTGCTGGGGATGGTGACAGTCACCCAGGTGCCATTTGCCGCTCAACCCGCAACGATAGCCCGCCGCAGCCAAGATCTGAGTGTATGCGCATTCATTCTGCAGATATGGCAGTAGCAGGCCGCCGCGGGCCGGTTCGTGTTCTGCCACGGTATTTCCGGCCGCCAGCCAGTCATGCACACCATGCTGGGATGGCAGGCGTCCGGTCAGCAGCGAAGCCCGGGCCGGTGAGCAGACCGGGCAGGTGCAGAAGAAGTCCCGGAACTGCATTCCGGTGTCGACCAGGTGCTGCAGATTCGGGGCCCGCAATTCCCCGGCAGTCTCCTCCGGCAAGGCCCAGGCGCCTTGGTCATCGGCCAAAATCAGAAGGATGTTCGGTCTCTTTTTTGTCGTCATGTTGTGGCTCCCGCGACAGGGATTCCCATCCTGGCGCTATATCCCGATGTGCACTGCACAAAAAAGTTCCCTCCTGCGTCTGGACAGCCTATAAGGTAATATAGAAGAAAAAAAATGCACCACCGGATCCCAAAAATTCAGCCCCAGTAAGGTCCTCACAGCAGTCAAAAAAAAACTTCACCAAGCATCTGTTATAGTCCGTTACGACAGTTGTTGTTTTGCAGATATAAGTTATATTTAGAATTGATTGTTTTTAATGAAAACTTCATGGAGGTAAATATTATGCGGCGCACATTCACTCTGATTGAACTTCTGGTCGTAATTGCCATCATCGCGGTATTGGCCTCGATGCTGCTGCCGGCGTTAAGCAAAGCCCGGGCCAAGGCGGGGTCCATCGTCTGCACCAGCAACCTCAAGAGCATCGCCAATGCGGCTCTGCAGTACGCTGATGACAACGCGGGCTATTTCCCGACCTACTGGGAAGGCGGCGGCAGCTGGTACAGCGGCT
>JAAYYJ010000421.1 GCA_012515455.1 Oligosphaeraceae bacterium | reverse complement strand
GATGCCAGCAACGGCGCGGTGCTGGTCATGGCCAGCTCACCGACATTCAGCCTCGACACGCCTGCCCTGCCCGCACCGAACAGCGCCCAGTTCAACCGGGCTCTGAGCGGCGCCTATCCACCCGGGTCCATTATCAAGCCGTTCCTGGCCATGCTGGCTCTGCGAGAAGGGCTCATTACCCCGGCCGAAAAGATCTTCTGCCCCGGTTATTTCAGCATCAGTGAAGATACGCACATCGGCTGCAGCTCCCGCTATGGCCACGCTGAGATCAGCCTGGTTGCAGCCCTGGCCAAATCCTGCAATACTTATTTTTGCACCGTCGGACAACGCCTGGGCGGCCGGGGCTGGGAAAAAATGCTGGAGACTTATGCCCTGGGGCGGAAGCTTAATACCCTGCTGTACCGCCAGGAGACCGCCGGCGTAGGCTATGCGCCTTCAGTGTTGCGGACCCAACGCCCGCGGGACCAGCGCTGGCACGCCTCTGACTCGGCTTACGCCGGCATCGGTCAGGGCCTGTGGCTGGTCTCGCCCCTGCAGATGGCAGTATGTACCGGGGCCTTGCTGACCGGCATGGCCTGGCAGCCGCGTTTTCTGCTCGACGATCCGGTGGAATTGCTGGATTCCTACTCCTGGTCGGAAGAACATGCCCAGGCCATCCGGCAGGGACTGTACGATTGTGTGCATGCCCCGGGCGGGACCGGGCGGGCCCTGGCCCTGCCCGGCCTGAATGTGCTGGGCAAAACCGGCACCGCGGAGGTCGCGGACAAGGCTCCACATGCCTGGTGCATTGCGGCTCTGCCGGCCGAGGCACCCCGCCTGATTGGTGTCTGTGTGGTGGAAAACGGCGGGGGCGGGGGCAGAATCGCGGCTCCGATTCTGGCCCAGCTGCTGGCGCTGGCGCAGGAACGCCTGCCTTGACCTCCCTGCGCCGTCGCGGCAGCGGTATTATTTCAAGGTCATGCGCCCGAATTTCTCCACTCTGCGGAATGCCCCGTAGGTCGGCAGCCAGATGGACTGTTCCCATTTCCAGCTGCTCTTGGCATCCGGTCGAGTATAATGGTTGCGGGCGAAATTCACCCGATATGCGCCGTCAACCAGGGGCTGGGAGAATTTCAGCACTGCTCTGGGGATGGCTGCTTCCAGCGTCCAGTTCTTCCCCTCCCGTTTGGTCACCACCTGCACGCCGGAGTTCCAGGCCATGCCTTCGGCCAGGGATGTTTTGCCGTTGTTATCCGGCCAATAGGCATCGAAGACCAGATTATCGGGGGAGATAATGAACTGGTAGCATTCCTCATCCGCCCCGGCCAGGAAGAATTCCAGCCCCTCGTAGTTCCACAGCAAAGCATCCAGGCGGCCGCTGTCTGCCGGTGCGAACAGCACCTCCAGCTGATCATCCGGGGCATTGGCCTGGGCGGCCAGATAGAGATAATCCTGGTCATAGAGCAGGTGAATTTCGGTAGTGGTATTCACCGCATAGACATGATAGCTGTCGGTAAAATTGCCGATTTTCGCCGCTTTGGACCATTCGCCGTCGCTAAGCACTCCGTCCAGCTGGGGCGCGGCCGCGGCTGCGGGGACCACCAGCTGCGAGTCATTGAGTTTCGGCTGGGGGCCGCTGAAGCGCTGGCTGTTGCGGTCGAAGGGCAAGTATCCCTGCAGGGTCTTTTTGGCCCGGCTCAGGTACGGCTCCTGTCCCTCGCAAAGCTGCACTGCCTGCTGCAGATGGCCCATCATTTTCTGCACGAATTCGCGGGGGTAGGTTTTTTTCCAGCAGACTTCCCAGTCCCAGACCCGTTTCCCTGCCAGTTGGTAGCCGGAATTCAGCCAGGCCAGCTCCAGCTGGTCATAGAACTGCTGCATTTCGGCTGCGGCGGGTCCATAAAAAAGCCGGTAGAACAGCTCCAGCTCCTGCTGCACGTCCAGGTCTGGATTCCACATCAGTTTGGCCCCGATGTAGAGGTTCAGCGAGTCGTACATCCAGTCCGCCCAGGACCGCACCCCCTCGCCCTCGGCATTGATGTCAGAGAGTTCCATGACCCGGCCCTTGACCTGGCCACGGTCCATGGCGTAGATTTCCTGCAGCTGCCGGGGATAGATGGCCGGTGCGCCATAGACGCCGCGGGAATAACGGCTGTTGTTCCAATACTCCCAGATATAGAGCTGAGCGCCGGTCTGGCGCCATTCGTCGATAAACTCCCGCCAGGGCAGTTTGTACGACAATGACCCCTGCGGGACTGCACCGTAGCAGAGCGTGACCGCGATATTCGGCAGCAGAGCGAAGTCCGGGCGGCGGCAGTAATCTGCATAGGCGCAGCACTTGATATAGCGCCCGGGCATCTCCATGGCCACTTTCGCGGCCACGGCATTGACAAAAGCCCAGACGGCATTGCTGTGCTTGCCGCTGCGGCCTTTCTCAGCCGAGACGGTCTTCTGACAGGCCTCACAGCGGCAGAAATACAGATCGTTGGAATCACCAGGCATCACCGAGGCAAAAAGCAGGCGCGGGTTGGCCTTGAATTCCGCAATTTTCTCCTTTGCGGCTTCTTCCACAACTGCGGGGTTGGTCAGGCAGAGGTGTGTACCGGCCTCTTCATTGACTTTCCGGGTGCCGTCGGCCTGCAGCGCGAAGTATTCCGGATGGTCAGCAAACTTCGTGGCCCAGCCGCGAAATGAATGCATGCCGATGGGATCGGGCTCCGAGCCGCCGATGCGGATACGACGGTGCCAGACCACCGTATCGCGATAAGAGACATCCGGGTCCTTGCTGGGGATATCATAGAACAGCGAGCGGTTGCTGTAGGCCGGCTTGCCGGTCGCGAACAAACGTTCGATGCTCAGGTCGCTGGTCTTGGGCACTGCCTGCCCCAGCTTACCCGGCCAGTACCAGCGGCAGCCCCAGCAGCGTTCCAGGAACTCATAGGTCGCCGAGAGGGTCCCCAGAGCCACTGTGCCACGGGAAACAATCTGATCCATAGTCAGCCCGTCCCGCTCTCCGCCGGACAGGATCACCGCCTTGCCGACCCTCCCCACGACCCAGTTCTCGGGCGCGAGCAGCTCCGGTGCGACGCCGTATTTGCGGCTGAGGGCGGTATCACCGATCCAGATGGCGGTGCCGGCATAATCCTGGTCGCGGCTGATTTCCGGCTTCTCACCGGTAGCCAGCAGGACATGCTCCTGCAGTTCTGCCGCTGCATAGGTGGCCAGCGGGTTGGCTTTTTCGGCCAGGATAATCTTGAACTGCAGCTTCCCGTTCTGCACCAGCGGCAGCGGCTCAGTGTACTGCAGGTGGGCCACACCGAGGCTGT
This sequence comes from Oligosphaeraceae bacterium, assembly GCA_012515455.1. Lineage (GTDB taxonomy): Bacteria > Verrucomicrobiota > Lentisphaeria > Oligosphaerales > Oligosphaeraceae > JAAZIZ01. Next base: position 8,778 of record JAAYYJ010000421.1, on the reverse strand, counting down.
GGCCGGGCGTGGCAAGCAACCCGCCGTCTTCACTGATGCTCAGCGATGGCTCATCGACAATAAAGAGATTGTAGACGGTGCCGTCCTGGCGGAAGCCGAACTGGACATTGATGTTTTCCAGTCCCTCCATTTCCGGAATAGTGAAAGCCAGGCTGACATCCTCCCACTGCCCGATATTGGGCAAAGTACAGCTGACACTGCGGCCGCCCAGATATTTATTGCCATCCCCGAACAGCCGGAACGAGAATCCCAGGGGCGCGGCGCCTTCCCGGCGCTGGGCTTTGGCGGTGAACAGCAAAGTCTTGCCCATCAACCCCCGGGCTTCCTGGCCGAAGATATAAAACCCGTGCCCGTAAAACGTGCCGCCCTTGAGGTCCAAATCACGGCCATCGAGCTTTAAGGCCGGCGCGGTTTGAAAAAATATCTCCGCGGATTTTTTGGCCTCCGGCAGGCTGCTGATGGCGCTCTTGAAATTTCTGACATTCACGGGTTCAGCCAGCAGAATGCCAGCCAGCAACGCCCATAAGACCAGAATTTTGTCCATAACCAATTACTCCTGTTGATGTTCCAAATTGAGTAGCTATGTATCGCACCAATTCCAAGCAGATCATAATCCGGGCCAGCCTGCCCATCGCCGCAGTGCACCAGCGGGGTTGGTGTTCCTGTCAAATAGGCTCCGTAGGCTGTTTGACCAGCACCTGTTTCAGCACCTCTGTGCATCTGCCGCAGTGCCGGCAATTGGCGGCACAGGCGGTGGCGATTTCCCGCCAGTCAGGAGGGAAACGCTGGTTGTCAATAATATAAGGCAGGAAAGCCGCTGCATGCCCCGGCTCCAGCAGATTCAGCAGATTGCCGTTGAAGCTGCGTTTAACATAAGCGCCGATAACCATCCGGGGATGGGAATGCTGCCGGGTCGCCAATTTCACCACCGGGAAGATGTCATCATAGAGCTCAATATCTTCCGGCCGGACCCAGGTCTCGCGCAGGAATTCCTCGTACTGGCGCTGTTTTCCGAACATTCTCCAGCAGAGATGTGGTGTCCAGCCCTCGACATTTTTCATTTCATCGATATCATCATCATGGGCGACCATGTTGTCATGGAAGGTCTGGCTGGGACAATAGCGCAGACAGCCGCTGTTGGCCAGCATGTACAGCCCCTTGCCGTTCGCATCGCACCATTTCTTGACTGCCAGGACCGCAGGGATATCACGCTGGATATCGCGCTGAATGTAGAAGCTGTCGAACAGATCGGCCAGATATTCCATGGCGCTGGTCGTGCCGATGCGCATATTCACCGACGCGCGGACCTCGATGTCGGGGCAGTATTTTTTGAGCGTCCTGGCAATAAAAGGCGAAGTGGTAGTCACGATATCGGGTGCCAGCTCCAGGTCATGCAGATGGCTGACGATGGACATCACCTCATTCTCCAAACTGACGCTGACCGCCCGGGCGCCATAACAATTGGCGTTGAACAGCAGGTCCAGCTTCACACCTGATGCCCGGATGGCGTGCAAATCCTCCTCCAGGACATTCTGCGCCTGCCAGTCCAGGGCACCGCGGGCTTTTCCCAGCGCGGAACGGCAGGACGCCGCACCGACCCAAGGGAAGAACACCTCGGCGATATGGGGCCGGTAGTCGTTGACAATGGCGGTGAAACTCTCGCCATTTTCGGGCTGTTGATAACCTATGGCAAATTTCATGTTCTGTTTTCCTGCGATAAGGGAAATACGGGGGTGCTGCGGCGGTGCTGTCTCAGGGCTCCAGGCGGGGAAAGAGCAGCCGCATAATCAGCGCCAGCAGCAGGCTAAGCGCGGCCAGCAGCAGGCAGTAGCGGGCCAGCTCGCAGCGCTGCCAGACGGGACGCGACAGCAGTTGCTGCTCAACCTGCTGCGACAAAGCCTCCAGCGCGACCAGGAACTGCTCTGCATCAGCCGCCGGGAAATAGCGGCCGCCACTAAGCTCCGCCAAGGAACGCAGCTGGGGCTCATCCAGGCTTTCACCGACCGGCTGCCAGCGTTGCAGGCCATTTTCAGCGACCGCAGGGTGCCAGCCGCGGGGGCCGCCGACCCCGAGGGTATAAATCACCACCTCATGTTGGGCTGCCAGACGGGCGGCGGCGAGAGGGTGGCTCTGGCTCTGGCTGGCACTGTGGTCGGCGCCATCGGAAAGCAGCACCATGATGCGCGGGCGGGCAAGCGGCTCGGCCTGCAACGCACGCACCGCGCAAATCACGGCCTCGCCAATGGCCGTACCATCAGCAAAGTCAGCAGGCTGCAGTTGTTCCAGACGCTCCCGCAGCAGAACACTGCTGCGCTGCAGCGGGCAAATCAAGTACGGCTGGTGAGCAAAAGCCAGCAGGCCGCTGCGGGACACCGGCGTGCGGTCCAGAAACGCCGCGATGATCCGGCGGGCCAGTTGCAGACGGCTGGGAGGGACATCCTCTGCCTGGACGGACACGGGCGGCTCAGTTCCCTCCGGCCAGTCTGAAGCTTCCATGCTGCCGGACAGGTCCAGCACCCAAAGCAGATTAGGACGCGGCACCTCCTGAGTATCGCTGTGGTAAATCAACCGCGGCTGACTCAGCCCCAGTACCAGCCAGAAGGCCGCCCCTGCCGCCAGCCAGAACCAGCCGCGGCTGCGATGCCAGGGGCTGTCAGCAGTCCCCGCCAAGCCCATGAGTGTACTGACTGGCACTGCCCCTGCCCCTGCCCCTGGCCTGACCGCGGCCAGACAGAGCAGCAGCAAGGGCAACAGCAGGGTTAAGAACCAGGGGTGATGGCAAACAACTGTCATTGACTTCCAGCAGCAGACGGCAAACAACCAGGCAGGCTCGCTTTCTTACTTATGGTTAATATAAACCATGACCAGAATAATGCCTGGGCGGGGCGGGCTTTTTCCGCCCCGGAGCATCCCCACCCGGATGCAGAGAAGCGCTCAGCAAGCCAGTCCCCCAGGCCATACTTTGCGGCTGTGCGCAATTACGGTGTGCCTAAATCCCCCCTGAAAACGGAGGGTTTGCCGCAACTTGAGTCGAAAACGCAAAAAAAAACTGCGTCTCGACTGGCAAAAATCCAGTTAGCGATTAACTTTTATATCTGTCTATTCTTTAATGACCGGAACTCAAAAAATTGATTTAGGAGAATCAGCGCAATGAAGAAACTACTGTTGGGGTTGGGGTTGCTTTTCAGCGTTGCGGCCTTCGCGTTTGACACCTCGGCCTTGCAATTAAGCCTCTGGGCACCCAAGGTTCAGCTCGTCCCGGAATACATCGATATTTCCGGCCTGAAGTTGAATCTGCCTTATGGCGGGAACAAAAGAGTCGCCGGGGTGGACCTGGGATTCGTCTCCATCAACAACAGTTCTTCATCTCTGCAGGTGAACTTGTTCAACCGCAACCAGGAGGATTATGTCGGCTGCCAGGTCGGCCTGGTGAATATGGCCGGCACCTCCAGCGGCGTAAATATCGGGCTGGTCAATTTCACCGAGGGCATCTCCAGCGGACTGCAAATCTCTCTGTTCAATGCTTCCCTGGAGCATCGCGGCATGCAGATCGGTCTGATCAATTACTGCGAATTCCTGACCGGTATGCAGATCGGCCTGTGTAACATCGTCACGAAATCAACCGTGCCGTTCTTCCCCATCGTGAATTTCTGCTTCTGAGTCTAACCGCTTCAGTGGATTTACCAACGACAAGCCGCAGCCGGGTTTTCCGCTGCGGTCTTGTTGTTTTGGAGACCTGGCATGCAAAAAACCACCGCCATTTGTACGGTCCTGCTGGCCCTCCTGCTGGTCATCAGTCTGTATTCTTATTTCGGACTGCAGACCGAAGTCCTCAAGCAGCACCAGCGCAACGCTCTGGGGACGCTTCTGCAGCAGACCCAGGGCGCAGTCTTTCTTCAGCTCAACTCCGCCCAACAGCTGATGGACAGCCGCAAGAGCGCCTCTGCCACCGATGAAAAACAGGCACTGCGCCAGAGTCTGGAGAGCCGGGACACCCTGAACGGCCTCTGGCAGCAGCTCTCCGACAACAGCCGGAACAGCCGCGAGACCGAGGATTTCATCCGCGACTTGCAATATGAGGTTAAGACTATGGAGGGAAATATGCAGGATGTGCGCAGCGGTCCGGAAAGCCGCCACAGCCTGCGGAAAGTACAGGAGCAGGGACGCATTCTGATGGACATGATTCAGGGCCAGTTGCTGCTGCTGCAACAACGCCATGCCCAGTCCGAACACCGTTGCCGGACTCTGGCGCATTTCTGGTTCTGGACCGGGCTGGCCCTGCTGGCGGCCCTGGCCGGAACCGCCCTGCAGGCGAAACTGCGTCAGCAGCGTATCCTGGCCAACTATCTGGCCCTGTCGCATGACTTGGGCAAAGGAGACAGCAGTGCCGCCCCGTCTCAGGACGAGTCCGCCAGCCAGGCCGCACGGCATGATTTGAGCCAGGCCCTGGAGCTGCTGTTTCAGCGCTTCCGGGAAGAAAGCCGTCACAAAGACAAGTTCTTTGCCTCGATGAGCCACGAAATCCGCACCCCCTTGAACGGACTGGTCGGATTTCTCAGCAATCTGTCCGAGACCCCCCTGAATGACCAGCAGAAACAGTACCTGCGCATTATCGAGTCCAGCGCCCGCAGCCTGATGCAGGTCATCAATGAGATCCTCGATTACTCGAAAATTCAGGCCGGTCAGCTGGCGCTGGAGGAAATCGCGTTTGATTTGCGCGATTTTCTGGAGGAACGCATCGCAGTCGCGCGTCAGCTGGCCAGGAACAAGAGTCTGAAGGTGATTCTGGATTTCCCCGGTGTGGACCCGCTGATTATCCGCACTGACCCGGGTCGGCTGCGGCAAATCCTGGACAATCTGCTCAGCAATGCGGTAAAATTCACCGACCGCGGTGAAGTCATCCTGGAAGTCCGCCAGCAGGACGGGCAGGACCAGCATCTGCGCCTGGCCTTCGCCGTACGGGACAGCGGCGTGGGCATTCCCCACCAAATCCAGCAGAAGCTCTTCCAGCCCTTTGCCCAGGCGGATGACACAATTGCCCGTCGTTATGGCGGCACTGGCCTGGGTTTGAGCATCTCCGCAGCACTGGTCAAACTGCTGGGCGGTGAACTCTCGCTGCAGAGCCGCCCCGGAGAAGGCTCATGCTTCTTCTTCACTTTGCGACTCCTGCCCGCCAAACCGGAGGAGCAGGTGCGCATCTCCGAGCTCTACCGCATCACCCTGCCCCGCACCGAGCTGAAAAAACACTGGGCCCTGCTGGTCGATGACACTCCCACCAACCTGTTTCTGCTGGAGACCATCTGCCAGAGTGTCGGATTGCCCTACCGCACCGCGGTAAATGGCCGCGAAGCACTGGAACTCTGCCAGCAACAGCGCTTCGACCTCATCTTCATGGATATCCAAATGCCCATCATGGACGGATACACCGCCATCCGCGAAATCCGGAAATTGCCCAACAGCGGCATGACCCACATCATTGCTCTGACCGCTTCGGCTTTCCAGGAGGATATCGACCAAGCCCTGGGCGCCGGCTCGACTGGATTCATCCCCAAGCCGTTCGAACGCGATCAGCTGCTGCTCTGCATCGCCGACGCCCTCGGCATGACCCCGGAACGGAAAATCCGCGAGCCCCTGGGGCTGCAGGAGACTGCCGAAGGCGCCATCGTCCGGCGCATGCACGATTTTATGCGGGAGCAGTACCAGATTTCTCTGGGTGAGATCAAGATGATTCTGGCCCAGACGGTGACCGACTGGCGTCCGGTCCTGGACAATTTGGCCACCTATTCGCAACAGGGCAACTCCGACGAGACGATCGCCATTCTGCAACGCCTGAAGGGTCAGCTGGTGTCAGTCGGCCTGCTGGACCAGTCCGAGCAGACGGTAACCATTATGGACAGCTTCAAGCAAAACAACCGCGCCCAGGCCCAGGCCCAGGTGGTCAATCTCTGCCAGACTTTGACCCGGATTTTCAAGACCCTGGAGCAGGAAGTCACCGTCAATAATTGAGCCTGGAGTGTCGCCCCGGGCCAGGCGCAATGCTCCGGCCATTATCACTGCTGCCATAAGATATTCTCCCCGGCGATAATGCGACAGCAAGCCGCACCTCGCCCGCTGTTGAGTCATTATGGCACAATTTTACGCTTCTCCCCCGCCTCCTTCTGCGGCCTAAAAGCTGGCATGTCTTTTGCTAGATACGCAAGACAAGAGCGGCATTGCAGCATTGCTGCGCTGCCGCTGTCCGCCCACCCGCAAGCAATCAAGGAGGTCCTACTATGATCTGGAGAACTGCCCGACCCTTAACGATATGGAGTCCCTGGTCTGAATTCGCGCCTTTGCCGCACCACCACTGCCGTTGTTCTACTTCTGCAGCAGACAGTGGTCGCCCCCCTGCTAGCGCTGCCCGCGCCAGTACTGATCAAGCTGTTTCGCCCCGGGTCTGCGCGCCACGCATCAACATCTGGGAAAATGACACTTCGATGTTCCTGACTGCTGAGATGCCTGGCGTATCCGGCTCTGACGCCGCCATCGACCTGCAGGGGCAAACCCTGGAAATCAGCGGCACGGTGGACTTCCAGCTGCCAGAAGGTTTCCAGGACCAGCCCAATACCCCGCCCCGGCGCAAATACAGCCGGCAGTTTACTTTGCCTGACAGCATCGACCGGAACAACATCACGGCCCTGATGAAGGACGGTGTTCTGCGTCTGACCCTGCCCAAAGTTAAAGCAGCCGTGCCCCGCAAAATTGCCGTCCAGGGCGCTTGAGAGGCTTAAACCATAAAAGCGACCGGCTCTCCCGGAGCATTGATCTCCGGGAGAGCCGGTTTATTTTTCCAGCCGTAGCAAGGGGCATAGACTCCCCGTACCGCTATTCTTCCCGGCCGGCAGCCTTGATGGCAGCGTGCGCGGCTGCGACCCTGGCTACTGGTACCCGGAAAGGCGAACAGCTGACGTAGGTCAGCCCGGCCTGATGGCAGAATTCCACCGAGGCGGGATCGCCACCCTGCTCGCCGCAGATGCCGAGTTTGATCTTGGGGTTGGTATGCCGACCGCCGGCCGCAGCGAGCTTGATCAGTGCGCCCACCCCGTCCTGGTCAATAGTCTGAAACGGATCGGCCTCAATAATGCGCTTTTCCAGGTAAGTGCCCATGAAGTTGCCGGTGTCATCCCGGCTGAAACCGAAGGTCATCTGGGTCAGGTCATTGGTCCCAAACGAGAAGAACTCCGCCACCCGGGCCAACTTATCGGCCATGAAGGCCGCCCGCGGTATCTCAATCATGGTCCCGAGCTTATATTCGAAGGCCGGCAAATCAAAACGGCGCTGAATTTCGCCGTGGACGCGCACCACGATGTTGCGCACGTACTCGAGCTCCCGCAACTCGCAGGTGATGGGGACCATGATTTCGGGCACGATCCGGCGCCCCTCCTGCAGCAACTCAGCCGCGGCTTCCAGGATGGCACGGACTTGATATTCTGTGACCTCAGGATAGGTCACACTCAGGCGCACCCCCCGGTGGCCCATCATCGGATTGCTCTCCGCCAGCGCATCGACCCGCTTGCGGACCTCGTCCTCAGCGATGCCCAGCGCGGCCGAGAGCTCCTGCCGGCCCAACTGCGAGTGCGGCACGAACTCGTGCAGCGGTGGGTCCAGCAGACGGACTGTCACCGGGAATTCCTCCATCGCGGTCATGGTTTCCTTGATATCCTTTTTCATGGCCGGGAAGAGTTCTTTGAGGACGTTGATGCGGTCGCTGGCGCTGATGCACAGGATCATCTTGCGCAGCAGGAACAGCGGTTGGGCCGAGCCCGCGCCATAGAACATGTGCTCGGTACGGAACAGCCCGATGCCCTCGGCTCCGAAAGCGCGCGCCTTTTTGGCATCGGCAGGGTTATCGGCATTGGCCCGCACTCCCATGGTGCGGTACTTGTCCACCAGATTCATGAAGCGCAGGAAGCGGGCATAATCGGCCCCGGCGGTGGGTTCCACCAGCGGCAGGGTGCCCTCATAGGCCATGCCCTTCGAGCCATTCATGGTCAGCTGATCGCCTTCACGAAAAACCTTGTCCCCGACCCGCAGGGTCTTGTTCACCGCATCCACCTGCATGCAGGCGGCACCAACAATGCAGCTCTTGCCCCAACCGCGGGCAACCAGCGCGGCGTGGCTGGTCATGCCGCCCCGGGCAGTCAGAATCCCGTCGGCGACCCGCATGCCTTCCACATCCTCAGGATTGGTCTCTTCCCGGACCAGGATGACTTTTTTGCCCAGGCGGTCGGCCTGGACTGCGTCAAGACTGGTGAAATAGATCGCTCCGCAGGCGGCGCCGGGACCGGCCGGCAAGCCCTTGATCAGCTGTTCAGCCTTGTTCTCCAGCGTCGGCTCGATAATGGGCAGCAGGAATTCCAGCACTTGATTCGGGTGCACCCGCAGCACCGCAGTCTTTTCATCGATCAGGCCCTCATCCAGCATATCGAGGGCCATATTCACGGCCGCCTTGCCGCCCCGTTTGCCGCTGCGGCACTGCAGCATAAAGAGCCTCCCCTCGTCGACTGTGAATTCAATATCCTGCATATCATGGTAGTGGCTCTCGAGGGTGTTCCTGATTTCCACCAGTTCCTTGTAGGTCTCGGGCATGAGCTCCTGCATGGACTTCATGTGCTTGTTCTGCTCAGTCTTGGTCTCACGGTTCAATGGGCTGGGGGTGCGAATGCCCGCAACCACATCTTCGCCTTGGGCATTGAGCAGCCATTCGCCGAAGAACTTGTTCTGGCCGGTGGCCGGATT
>JAAYYJ010000420.1 GCA_012515455.1 Oligosphaeraceae bacterium | reverse complement strand
TCGGCTACTTTAGTCGTGCTGATCAGCTGCTGATAGAATTCCAGAAAAGTCAAGTTCAGATAATAAATCCCCACCAGCATTCCGCCGGCAATTCCCAGGAGGTCTGCGAACAGGCAGAGGAAAGGCAGCATCAGGGTCAGTGCCAGGCAGCGCGGCAGCACCAGGAACTCCATCGGGGGGATGCCCATGGTCACATAAGCGTCAATCTCCTCGTTGGTCTGCATGGTTCCCAGTTCAGCGGCATAGGCGGCACCGGTGCGCCCGGCCATCACCACCCCGACCATCACCGGAGCCAGCAAGCGCAAGATACCGATGCCGATCAGGCTGGCGACATAGATTTCGCCATTGAACCATTTCAGGGGGATGGCACCGATGAAGGCCAGGATGAGACCCATCAAAAAGCTGATCAGGGAGATGATGGCCAGGGCAGACGGCCCGGCCGCCGCCAGCTGGCCGATGACATCGCGAGCCTGAAAACGGGTGCGGCCAAAAGACATTTTCAGGGCAGTCAGAGTCAATTCGCCGGTGAAGACCAGTATATTCTGGCTGATGTGGAGGACCTCCCAGCACCATTCACCAATGGACTGCACAAAGTTGCGGTCCGCAATCAGGCTGCCCTCATCGGGCGGCAAACTGGCCTGGCTGAGCTGCAGCAGGCGCTGTACGCCGGCGGGCAGGCCGCCTTCGTCCCATTGCAGTTTCCTTTCCGAGAGCTGGCGTAAAAACCAGCGCAGGAACAGCAGCAGCGAGCTGTCCCAGTCTGCCAATTGGCGGCAGTCAAAACTCAGCTTCCCGTCCCCGGGCAAGTGCAATTCCGGCAGGTTTTTCAGGCAATTCTGTTCCCGCCAGAGTCCTTGCAGGTGCAGCACCGGGGACTGCGTCCCCTGTCCGTCACTCAGATGCAGAATGGCTCTGTCCGCCACGATTATCTGTTCGCTGATGCCATTTGTATTGTTGTTCATGCTCGACACTGAGGGTGAAAATCAGCATGGGGCGGGGCTGTCCTGCCGATCACAAGAAGCCGCCTTCCATGCGCTGCAGAGTCTGACAATCCTGCAGCTGTTCCTTGATGTCCTTCAAGAGCAGTGCCAGTTGCTTATTGCGCACTGTCAACAAGTCATTGATCTGCACCGGGCAGTTCTTTTCAAACTGCTGCAGGAGCAGCAGTGATATTTCCGCAAAACGCAGCACTCGTTTGCAGTAGGCGCTGGCAGAGGCCAGTTCATGGCTGGCCAGGGACTCCATGCAGGCATGCAGATTGCCCAAGGTCCGGCAGAGAAAAAACTGTATCCGGGTGCCCGGTACAGCCGATTCCTGGGGAATCAGTATGGCCATGATGTTGCACCAGTCAAACACACACTGGTATATGAACGCAGCAATTTTCCGGCCCCGGGCGTCCAGCTGCCGCATCAGTGCCATATCCGGCGGGGCCTCCTCGCTCTCCGGGGACTCCCAGCTGCGACCGTCCTGCAGGTTGCTCTGGTCCAAGTCGTCCGGGGGCTCGAGGTCGACTTTGTCCTGATAATCGCTCAGTGACTCCAGAAACTCGGCCGGGAATTCTTTCTTGAGTTGAGTCATAATCAGCTCATCGCAGGCCGGCAAATCGCCAAACCGTTCCAGCAGCGAAAAATAACGTGCTGCGAATTGGTCATTCATGCGCAGCAGTTCGTCTTTGTCTAGGTTCGAGTGGTAGGAAGAAAAATCCTGCATATACACATCCTGCTTCCGGGACTTGCTCTGTTCCCTCCTGAGGGGAGAAACGCCTGTGGCTCATCCGGAGATCACAGCACCACGGCGGCTGCAATCCACCGGGTGTGCCTTTGCACGGCGGATCAGCGTCAATTACCCTAATATAACTATATTTCCCGGTTTTACTTTAAATAATCGCCAGGTTAAGTTGAAAATCCTGGTATTAGCTTTATAATTATCTGAATTACTTTGGCCTATGTGCACCTTGGTCATGATACCATACCTTCACATTTTCTTCTGTCTGAACCTGATTGTTCTTTGGACCTGTGCAGTACGTGCGGATGCAAGCGAACAGTCCTCCCAGGACTGGCGACAACGGCGCACGGAACTTCTGCAGCTGGTCGAGGCTGCAGTCAAGCAGCAGATTGAGGAGGACCTGCCGGCAGCTCAGCTGGCAGGGGAATTGGGTCTGCCCTACCCCGTGCCAAAACCCAGCCGGAGCAGCGAAGAGGTCCTGGCCGAGGTCCGGGAGCAGGCGCGGCATTCTGTCTCTCGCCCGGAACGTGATCTGGCAGTTCTGAGTCAGGAAGCCGAGCGGCTGTACCCGCTGTTCAAAGTCGGGGATCAGGTTACCTTGCGGACCAACCTCCCCGCCAATCCGGTGGTGTCAGGAATTATCTACCAAATCTCATCGACCCGGGTCCAGCTCGGGCACCGCTGGCTGCTGTACCAGGATTTGGTAGAAGAGCATCGCATTGCCCTGGATGAACCGCGCACCATGCAGCGCCGGCAGACTTATGTGGCTCAGCAGTTGCGTCTGTCCGAGGGCGAAGTCCAGGAACAGCAGCTGCAGATTATGCAGCGCCTGCTGCCCGTGAAGATGCGTGAGGCTGGATACATCTGTCTTGATCCCCAGAGCAAGGATCTCCTGGCTGTATCCCTCTGGCAGCCCATGGAGAAGTATTTTCAGACTGCCCTGGAGAATGCTCGGGCTGAGGCGGCGGTGCGTCTGCGACCGTCTGTAGAGAAGCGCATTTTCAGCGAGAATGGCTTCCGCTATTATGAAGACCGCAAGGAATGGCGCCCCGCGGGAATCCGGCATCGTCTCAAATCTTTTTTTGCCGACTGAGGCACTTTGTGGCCCCGGCATTAGTCAAAAGCCAATACATAGAGTAGTTGTATCCACATTATAAATACAAGGATAACTGCGATGATACATGATTCTTGTGCCAAAATGTTCTGTCGCCCCCTGGCCTTTCTCATCCTGGCGGCGTTCTGTTGTTGCGCCCTGGCCCAGGAAGCGGCTCCAAACGTTGAAGTCGATGAAGTAGATGAGGAGGAGGTCGATACTGCTGCACCCGTTGCAGACTGGAGGGCCGAGCGCGATGAGATTCTGAAACAGATCAAGAAAAATGTCGATGACTACGTGAACAAGACGGTCACCCGGGGAAAAACCACTCAATTCATTGTCATGTCCATCAACCGGGGTCTGAATCAACCCGACAGGGGCGGCAATTTCCGCAATCTCCGGGGAGTGAATATGAAGGAGTGGCAGTGGGATGACACTGACAAGGGCGTCAGCATCCCTGAACCGCAAAAATCTTTGTCGGACATCATCGAGCAGCGCAGTGCCGATATCGAGAACCGGGTGCGGAAAAGGTACCCTGAATCGAAGCGGGCGCAGTTTGAGATTGATGCCCGCGAGAAGTACAAGATGTTCGAAAAGAACACCACCGTTTCCTTTGTTTTGCGAGGTGGTGTCGGCACCAATACTCGCGTTGAGGGTATCTTCCACAACCTCACTTCGGAACGGGTTCAGGTGGGCAAGCGTTTTATCACCCGCAAGGACCTGGATGAAGACACCGAGGCCAAGTTTTACCGTGACAAGAATGCTATCCGCATTAAGACCTATATCGAAAACATGAACAACCAGTACGATGCTACCATCGCCAATACCATCGAGGAGCTGAAACACCGCGAGCTGCCGCCGGAATTCCATACCAGTGGCTACGTGCCTGATCCGGCGATGGAAGGCTCGAACATCAAAACCGCCAAGCCGGAATACTGGGTCCCCCGGAGAGAATTGCATACCCGGATTTACAACTTGCTCCGAGACCTGGCCCGGAAAACCTTCACCCCCATCGAAACCAAGCGCCTGTTCACGGAAAAAGGCTTCATCGAGGGTGAAAATGAGGAAGGTAAAATCGAATGGATGCCCCAGGCTGAATACGACCGCATCCAAGCCTTAAAGCAAGCCACTCAAGCACAACCAGGGGCTGAGGGGGCGCCGAACCCCGATGGCATGCCCCCGGATGAACCACCGCCGCCGATGTAATCAGCAGTCGGCACGCCGGCATAACGTCTCTCCAGCCCATCCCAGCGGCTTTTTCTCCCTGTATAGATCGGAGGCAATGAATTAAATGACCAACAGTGACCGTTCCGGCAAAGATTCCCTGCAGGTAAACCGCAGCGAAATCAAGGCTTATGAGGACTTGGAATTCCTGCAATCTGATTATTGCCGTCCCTTGCGCCTGCAGGCTGAATTCTTGAAACCAGAGGTCTGCATGGTGAATCGGCGCATCGAATCCACTATCGTGGTCTTCGGCAGCGCCCGCACACTCTCGCCCGAAAAAGCCAGTGCGGCCTTGGACCAAGCCAGGCAGAACCTGGCTGATAATCCTGAGTCGGCAGAACTGCAGCGTCTGGTCAAGGTGGCCGAGACTCAAGTCCGGGAGAGCAAATACTATCAGATGGCGCAGGAGTTCGGCTCAATTGTCACTACGTATGACCAGGACAGCCAGGATGGCTATCAGTTCGTGGTGATCACCGGCGGGGGCGGCGGCATTATGGAGGCCGGCAACCGCGGGGCTGCCGAAAGCGGCGGGCTCTCGGTGGGACTGAACATCAACCTGCCTTTCGAGCAGCACGCCAATCCCTATATTTCAGCTGGATTGAGCTTCCAATTCCACTATTTTTCGATCCGCAAGATGCATTTCATGAAACGCGCCAAGGCACTCGGCTGTTTCCCTGGCGGCTTCGGCACCATGGATGAACTCTTCGAAGCCCTGACCTTGGTGCAGACCGGTATCATCCCGAGGATACCGAT
>JAAYYJ010000419.1 GCA_012515455.1 Oligosphaeraceae bacterium | reverse complement strand
TGGCAGCACCAGCCGTGCGGTCCAGCGGCATTGTATCAGGCGTGCGGCCAAGTCCACTGCGGCTGGAGCATTGCAAGCCGAACCGGCAAATATTGCCTGTTACTATAAACCGTTAAACCGGGAGTACCAAATACTCTCGCATTCAGGAAATGCCCGGCTGGGCGGTCAGAGCAGATGCTTGCCGCTCCCGGGACCTCTCTTTGCCAGGGTAAACCGGGCCGCCCACACCGCGGCTGGACGGGCAGGGCGTGCCTGCGCCACGACAGGAAGAACCGCAGTATCTTGCTGGCCAGTATTTTCTCCACCTTGCGCCAGGAATATGTCAGAGTCCAACCAGCTGCGGGAACCAGCAGTGGCGGGGCGGACTTTGCGCCGGGGAAGCAGTCCCCATACCGCCCCGGCTGAGGCGTTGCCGCCAGCCCGGGAAACTCGGCCACTTTTTCTTCTTATGCTGTTGATTATTAGCAAAACTACCATAAATTATATACTTTACCGAAGTTGTACCATCGGTCCTCGCATAGATCACCATCATGCCCTTGCCAATACCATTTCAGAACATCACCCGGACCTACCGGCATCTGGCGCGACTGCGCAAAATACTCAGCGTGCTGTTCCGCAACGGTTTTGGGTTCTTGTTTGCCAGACTGCGCGATCTGGTGCCGGAGAGATACCACCCCGGCAACTGGGATGAACTGGCCAATTCCGAACTGAGCATCCCGGCCCGCATCTGTCAGAGCATGATTGAGCTCGGACCGACTTTCATCAAACTCGGCCAGCTCCTCTCCACCCGGCCGGATTTGATCCCGCTGCAGTACTTGTCGGAATTCACCAAGCTGCAGGACCGGGTCACACCCTTCCCCTTTGCCCAGGTCGAGGAAATCATCCGCCAGGAGCTCAAGGGCGATATCAGCTCTTTCTTCTCCGAATTCACGCCCGAGCCCATCGGGGCGGCCTCGATCGCCCAAGGCCATCATGCCAGACTGCTGGACGGCAGTGAGGTCTTCGTGAAAATCCGCCGCCCGGAGATCGAGGAGAGCATCCGCGCAGACCTGGAAATTTTAGCCATCCTGGCGGATTTCCTGGAGAAGCACAACGCCGAGATACGTTTTTTACAGCCCAGCCGGATTGTCGCGGAGTTCTCCCGCAGTCTGGAGGATGAGCTGAATCTCGACCTGGAATATTCGAACATCTGCCGCTTCGCGCGTCAGTTCAAGGGCCGGGCGGGTCTGGTGGTGCCCAAAGTCTACCCCCGCTTGTGCACTCCGAAGGTCCTGACCATGGAATTCATCCACGGCTGCAAGGGTACTGACCTGGAGCAAATTGACCAGGCCGGCATCGACCGCAAGAAGATCAGTGCTCTGGGTGCGCAGCTGCTGCTGGAGCAATTCTTCGTGCACGGATTCTACCATGCCGACCCCCATCCCGGCAATGTCTTTGTGTTACCGGGAGACAGAATCTGCTACGTCGATTTCGGCCAGATCGGTCGCTGTTCCCTGGAGGAACGCGAGTGCTTCGCCCGGCTCCTGGCGGCAGTGGTCCGGCGGCAGGAAAAGACCGCTGCCCGCCTGCTGCTGAAGCTCAGCGAATTCCGGGAAGAGCCGAATCAGGAAAGCGTCGA
>JAAYYJ010000418.1 GCA_012515455.1 Oligosphaeraceae bacterium | reverse complement strand
CTGAAACAGCGCGACTATCAGCCGGACCAGCAAATCTGGGTCGTCGGAGATGAACAGAAATACCACTTCCAGGTACTGTTCGCCATCCTCAAGGCCCTCGGCTATGACTGGGCCGATAACCTCACCCACCAGGCCTACGGAATGGTCAACCTGCCTTCCGGCAAAATGAAAAGCCGGGAAGGCACGGTGGTCGATGCCGATGACCTCTTCGACGAAATGGCCGCCCTGGCCCGCGAAGCCACCCTGGCCCGCTCCCCCGACCTGCCCCCGGACGAACTCCAGCACCGGGCCCAGGTCATCAGCATGGCGGCCCTGAAATTCATGCTCTTGAAAGTCAATCCCCGCACCACCATCATGTTCGACCCCCAGGCCGCGATTAAATTCGAAGGCGACACCGGCCCGTACATCCTGTACGCCTACGCCCGCATCTCCTCACTGCTGCGCAAGGCCGCCGAGCTTCCTGCCGCCACAGTGGACTGGTCGCGCCTCGACGCCGAAGCGGAGAAGAAGCTCGCGCTGCGCTGTGCCCTCTATCCCGAGGCGGTGCAGAAAGCCGCCCGCGAACTGGACAGTTCCACCTTGGCCGCGTATCTGCTCGACCTGGCCAAGGACTTCAGCAACTTCTACAACCGCTGTCCGGTCCTCAATGTCGAGGACGCAGTGCTGCGGCAGACCCGCCTCGAGCTCAGCACCAAGGTCCGGGACATCCTCGGCGACGGACTGCGGACTCTGACTATCGGGACTCTCGAAAATATGTGATATGACTGCTGACAGCCCAGAGCCAACTTCTGCCCCACCCGTAAACAGCGCCAGCATGGGGCGCTGCATGTTCATCTGGCGGATGCTGGCCGCACTGCTCTCAGGGCTGCTCTGCAGCAGCGCTTTCCCGCCCCTGGAATGGGACCTGCTGATCTGGCTGGCCCTGATTCCAATGCTGCTGATCCCCCAACCGCGCGCCTGGGGCGAACGCCTGCTGGTCGGCTATTTCTGGGGCTATACCCATTGCGCCAGCTCACTGCTCTGGCTGAACGAAGTCGGCTTCGGCGCCGGCTGGCTGCTGGCTCTCTACTGCGCCCTCTTCCCCATGGCCTGGTATGCGCTGTTCAGTGCCGCGGTCTGGCAGCTGCGCCAGGAACTCTCCCCGGACTTCCCCGGTGCCGGATTCCTGTATGCCCGCTCGCTGCCCAAGAGCCTCACGCTGTGCCTGTTTGCCGCCGTCCTCTGGGTCGCCCTGGAATGGCTGCGCTCGTGGCTGTTTACCGGCTTCCCCTGGAATCAGCTCGGCATCAGCCAGTTCACCCGCACCGGCATTATCCAGATCGCCGCCTGGACCGGTGTCTACGGCATCTCCTTCCTGATCGTGCTCGGCAATGCGGTGCTCTGCGCCGAATTCTGCCGCGTCCTCAGACGCATCTTCAGCGGCACCGGCAAGACCTTCCCCTGGCACTACCTGCTGCTGAGCGTATTTATGCTGCCGCTGCTCTGGCTGGGCAGCCGCCCCCGCATCCTGCCGCCCCCGGAGACCCCCACCCTGCTGGTCAGCGCCGTGCAGGGGAATCTGCCCCAATGCCGCTTCTGGAGCGAACAGGAGTACCAGCAGGCCTTGTCGACCTACGTCTCCTTGAGCAAACAGGACCTGCTGCAGCAACCCGCCCCGGACCTGCTGGTCTGGCCCGAATGCGCCGTCCCGGCGCCCCTGGAATACCCGGATTACAATCTCGCCCTGCGCCGGCTGCAGGCGGAAATTCAGACCCCGCTCCTGCTGGGCGCCACCAATCACCGTGCCGCCCCCGGCCAGCCCGGTGAGGCACTGCTGTTCAACAGCGCCTTCCTGTTCGACCGGAACATGCGCATCCTGGGCTACTACGACAAATGCCACCGCGTGCCCTTCGGCGAATATGTCCCTGGCGGCAAGTACCTGCCTTGGCTGGTGGACCTGATTGGCATGGGACGGGATTTAACCCCGGGAACTGACTTCAACCTGATACCGCTGCCCAAGGGCGGTCAGGCGGGCGTGAATATCTGCTTTGAGGATGTCTTCCCGGAAATCAGCCGGGCCTTCACTCTGGCTGGCGCCAATATCCTGATGACCATCACCAATGATTCCTGGTACAACCAGAGCTCGGGTTCCCGCCAGCATTTGAGCCATGTGGTTTTCCGGGCCGTGGAATGCCGCCGCCCGGTCCTGCGCTCGGGCAACAACAGCGACACCTGCCTGATCTCACCCAACGGCGAAATCCTGGGCATCCTCCGTGACCACGACCGCGGCAGCCCCTTCGTGGCCGGGACCATCCGTTTCGAAGTGCCGGTCTACCAGGATTGGGGCACGACTTTTTATACCCGCTATGGCAATGTTTTCGCCCATCTCTGCGTTATCTTAACCATACCGGCCCTCTGCGCCTTGAGCCTGGCTTGGTTCTACCGGAAAAAAAGACTGCTGCAAATTATCACCGCAACCGCCGTCCCCCCAGCACGACCCTGATGCCAGAATCGACCATAACTGAACAACGCGGATTCATCCCCTGCGGCACCAGACAGCTATACTGCAGCCTGTTCCTGCCCGCACAAAAGACCGCTGCCCTCGCATTGCTCATCGCCGAGCCCTTCGGCGAAGAAAAACGCTGCGCCGCCAGGATGCTGACCCGCTTGGCACGCACCCTGGCCCAACATAATATCGCCGCCCTGAAATGCGATTTCAGCGGCAGCGGCGACAGCAGCGGCCGGCCGGCTGAGGTCGCCTGGCTGGACTGGCAGCAAGAACTCAGCACCGCCGCCGACTTCCTGCAACAACAATGCCCGCAGGCCGGAATCGCTCTCTTCGGCGCCCGGGCCGGAGCACTGACCGCGGCGGCAGTCGCCGCTGCGGTCCCCTGCCGGGCCTTGATCCTGGCAGAGCCGCTCCTGACTGGCACCGACTTCCTGCAGGAACTGGAAAAACGCCAGCGCATCAAAGGACTGCCCCTGACCGGACAGCCCCAGGATCAGCGCAGCGCAGCCGAAATCTGGTCCAGCGGCAGTCAGGCCGAATTCGCCGCCTTCGTCATCAACGCCGATTTCGCCCGCCAAGCCGGGCAGGCAGACCTGCTCGCAGACCTGAAACGCAGCCCCCAGCCCTGCCCGCTGCTGCTCCTGCGGGTCTCCGGCAGCCGGAATTTTCCGCCGTCCTGGGGGGAGCTGTGCGCATTGTGCGCCAGCCGCCCGCACAGCCAGGCGCTGCTCATCCCCGACAAGCCATTCTGGGGCCAGCTGGAGTACTACGAGTCCGACAGCGTAATCAAACCCTGCCTGGATTTCCTCACCCGCCTGGACCAGCCCCCACAGGAGACTTAACCATGCTGAAATTTCTACTGCTGCTGCTCTGCACCCTGACCTGCGCCGCCGGCGACAGCGTCCGCCCCGGACTGGAAAACCTGGCCTGGAAACGCGGCCTCGATAACCAGCAGGAGGAGGCACTGGTCAATGCCCTGAAAGACCCGCTGCTGGCCGGCAAGGACGTCAGCGCCGCGCTGCAGGACTGGTTCGACGGCCGCCTGGCCGCATCCCGCCGGGATTTGCCCGCCGCCAGACAAAAATGGCAGTCCGGCCTGGATAAATTAACCCTCCTGCCCGCGCTGCCGCCCTGTCAGTTTCCGGAACCGCCTGACGCATCCTTCCGGAATTTGACCCCGCCCGAGCCGCTGCCTGATTTTGCGGATGTGACTACTCGGGTCGTGGCCTGGACAGTCGGCGGCCTGCAGCAGTACGGCCTGATCCTGGCCCCCGCGGACCTCGTCCCCGGCCGGCAGCACCGCCTGATCCTCTATTGCCACGGCGCGGCTTTCGGAATTCCCAACAGCTTCTGCGACTGGCTGGCCGAGCACCTGGTCCGCCAGGGCTACGTCGTCATCGCTCCGGCGATGCGGGGCGAGCCGCTCTTTCAGCTGCAGGTGCCGGTAAACGGCCAGGAACTGGTCAGCGAAGGCGAAATTGAGAATCTGGACGGTGAAGTAGACGACTGCCTGGCCATGCTCGCCGCGGCCTGGAAGCTGCCGTATGTCAAACCCGACGAATTTGCCATGCTCGGGCACAGTTTCGGTGCCGGGGTCGGCCTGCTCACTGCCGCCAGAGCCGGGTCCAAGGCCAAGGCCGTGGTCAGCTACGACGCCTGGCTGGTGAACCCACAGCGCTTTTACTGGGACCGGATGCGCTGCGGCGCTAACAACTGGCTGTCCTGGGAAGATTTCTGCAATCAGCCAGTGCTACCCCAGCTGCTGGGACTGAAAAAACGCAGCATCGTCCACAATGCCGGGCTCCTGCAGGCAAAGATGCTGCTGTTCATGGGCGGCGGCTACGATGGCAGCGTCTTCCACCTCAGCCACACCGACCTGCTCCAGGAACTCCAACGCCGGCATAAACACTGTCAATATGTTCTCGTCCCCGACGGAGACCATAATTTCGTGCTCCGCGACGGCGCTCCCGCCCGCTTTGCACTGCCCATCCAACAGGAATTCCTGCGCCGGCATTTCCCCGCCCAATGACTATGCCCCAAATACTGAACCACAAGATCACCAACCCTGACCACAGCAGCGAGGAAATCTTTTCCTTCACCGCCAATGCCCGACGGCTGCACGGCGTCTTGCACCTGCCGCCCCGGGGACAGTGGCGGGAAGCGATTATCTTCAGCCACGGCTGGAGCGGAAACCGCTGCGGACCAGCAGACCTGCTCACGGAACTGGCTCGAACCCTGGCCGAGGCCGGATACGCAGTGCTGCGCTTCGATTTCAGCGGGCGCGGGGAAAGCGAAGGCGAAGGACTCAATACCAGCCTCCTCACCATGGCCGATGACCTCTGCGCCGCATCCCTGGCACTGCAAAAATCCCTCGGCTGCAAAAAAATCTCCTACCTGGGGCTCTGCTCCGGTGCTAATGTCATCATCGGGACCTTGAAAAGACTGCCCGAGGCCGATAAACTGCTGCTGCTGTCAGTTTATCCGTTCTCGGACGGAGACACCTTCGCCCGGGACTTGAACCGGACCCGCCATTTCCTCCACATATACTGGCGCAAAGCCTGCCGCGCAGAAACCTGGGCCCGGCTGGTCAAAGGCGAGGTCCGGCTTAAACAAGTCCTGCACGTCCTCCTGGGACCGCTGTTCAAACGCGGTCAGAACCAGCGCAAGGAAATTGGCCATGGCAGCAGCAGCAAACCGGGCAGCGGCGTCAAGGCTGCCGCCCGCGAAGGCCGTCAGGATGCCCTCAATGCCCCCCGGACCCACCTGCGCAATCTCCGCCCCGACCTGCCGCTGATCTTTGTTTATGGCAGCGCCGACCCCGATGCCCAGCCCGCTGAAAAATATTATCGTGAATATGCGCAGGAGAACAAACTCCCGGCAGTATTCCGCAGCCTGGACGGCGCGAATCATAACTTCTCCTCAGTCGCCTGGAGGCAACAGCTCAAACAGGAACTGCTGACCTTCCTGCAACAATAACCCTGAGCGGGCAGACGCCGGTGGAAGCGCGCTTAGTTTGCCAGGCCCTCGATTATCGTCTTGGCCTCTTCCTCATAAGGTGCAAACTCGTCCGGGTAGTTCTTTTTCAGATACCGTGCATACTGCAAAGCGCGCGCCTTCGGACGAATTTTCAGACGCTCCACCTGGGTTTTGACATACGAAGAGCGCAGCAGCGGCAGTTCTGATAAAATGCGTTCGCTGGCCATGGCAGCCTCGAGATGTTTGTGTGCTATCTGCTCACCCCGGACCAGCAAAAATGACCCATAGAGGTTGTCGAATTCACTCTCCCGACCATCGGCCTTCAGAGCCTCCTGGACCAGCAACACAAAATTGTTCCCGCCCTCAGCCATCTGGTCAAGCTCGTAAGATTTTTCCTGCTCCTCTTCTTCCTGACCTTTACCCCGGCGCTCATGCCCGGATTTGACCAGTTTCAGACGCACGGTGTTGTAAGAAATCGTGCTGACTTTCCACTCCTGCGATATGTTTTTCTCATTGCGAATCCTGAATGACACCCCGGCGACCTTATCCTTGCTGTTCTTCAAACTCAAAAACAGCGCCTCGGCCTGGTCAATATAACTCAGCCACAGCATCGCCCAGTCCTTCTCTTCCTCATTGCTGGACTGCGACATCACCGCAAAAGGCACCCTCGCGCCAGAGAAATCCAGCTGGGTCGCACATTGCACCACTTTGTCCCGGATCTGCTGCTTGGCCAGCTCAAACTCCTCTGCAAGCTTGCGCGCCTCTTCCTCACGCTGCTTCTGTTCCCGCGCCGCCTCAGCCTCCTTGCGCGCTTGCTCCGCCACAACCTTGGCCTCCTCCTCTTCCCGCTGCTTCTGCTCCTTGAATGCTTCAATCCGACGCGACCAGCCAGACTGAATCTCGCTCATTTGCACAGCACGGGCACTCTGCAGCACCGGTTCCAGGTAGGGACCGGCCAGCTTCAGCAAGGCGTCATAATCAGGCGTGCCGGCCTCAACCTCATAGGCGAGACGCAGCAACTCCGCCATAATCTCAGGCTCCGGAGCGGCAGCCTGGATTTTCGCCTGCAGTCCGGCCAGACGGGAATCCGCCGCTGCCGCGGGGCTTTCACCAGCGGCGTTGTCCGGAGCCGCTGCTGCGCCATCGTCACGGCCCAGGAAGAACCAGGCGGCAACGCCACCGGCAACGAGCAACAGCACCGCCAGCACGCCGATCAGCAGCACCACCTTTTTGGCCCCCGGCCCCGCCGGCGGATGCTCTAGGGACGCCAGGCTGTCAGCGGAGCCGGATTCCGGTTCCTCCTCCGGCAGTGCGGTCTTCTCTGCTTCGCCTTTGGCCTCCAGGACCAGCGGGGCCTTGCCAGTACTGCTGGACCCGCCCTTGCCGCCCAAGGATATTTTGCCACCCTTCTGGCCGAGCTTGATACCGCCTGAGGCGGTTCTGCCCTGGGCTTCGGGCTCAGCTGGCCCTGCCTGGCCCGGGGGCACTGGCGCGGCTGGCTCCTGCCCCCCCAGTCCCATCGGATCGTCTGATTCCATATCCACGGGCTGCTGCGCGCCATCCGGCAGAACCAGCAACGGCATTTGGCCCTTGCCCACTCTGGCCAAATCCGCCTGCAGCTGCTCATAATTCTGATAACGGTGCTGAGGCCGTTTGGCCATCATGACTTCCACCAGCCGCGCCAAGGGCGCGGGCACATCCGGCACCCGCTCCCGCAACGGCAGCAGCGGCTCACACAGATGCTTCAGCGCCATCTCATTGAGGTCAGTGGTCTGAAACGGGTAGCCCCCCGACAGGGCATGGTATAAAGTCGCCCCCAGGCTGTAGATATCGCTGCGGAGGTCACCCGCAGCCCCCAAAATCAGTTCCGGCGCCACATACTGCGGGGTGCCGTACAACTCGGCGCTGCCGTCCTCACCCGTGCCAGTAATCTTCCGGGCCAGGCCCATATCCGCCAGTTTCGTGCGCCCGTCGTAAGTCAGCATGATGTTGTCGGGCTTGATGTCACGATGGATAAGCTTCTTCTCCTGCCAGGCATACGCCAGTGCCGCAATGATGTCAGTGGCAATGGACAGGACCTTCTCATGCACCAGACGGCCGCTGTTCTGCAACACCTGCTTCATGGTGTTGCCTTCAATCAGCTCCATGGCAAAATAATAATGCTCAGCATCAGCATTCACCGCGTAGGCCTGCACGATGTTAGGATGATTCAAGGCCGCCGCCATCCGCGCCTCGTTGATGAAATTCTGGATGAAAACGGCATCCCGGGCAAAGTTGGCGCTTAGGACCTTCAGGGCCACATCGCGGTCCAGGCTGATCTGATGCGCCAGATAGACCTTGCCCATCCCGCCGCTGCCAATTTCCTTGACAATCAGAAAGTCACCCAGCAGCGCTCCTGCTGCGGTCGGACTCAGCGGCACGGCCACTGCAGCATTGCAATACCCGCAGGCCACCAGCTCGCCG
>JAAYYJ010000417.1 GCA_012515455.1 Oligosphaeraceae bacterium | reverse complement strand
GCTGGATGGCCGGCCCGACGAGGAAGCCTGGCAGAAAGCAGCAGTGATCAGCAATTTCTGCGATTCATACAATATCTACGAACAGAAAGCGATCACCGAAATGCGCTTCCTGGTGGCAGAGGAGACTTTGTTCGTTGCCATCAGCGCCAAAATTCCTCCCGAACGCACCGAAGTCAACTGGGCCGATGACCTCGGTGAACGCGATTCGCTGCTCTGGAACAGAGAGAGCGCGGAGCTGTTCTTTGTCGGGCAGGATAAAGAATGCTATCAGTTCATTGTTGCCCCCAACGGCAGAATCGCAGACTTTAAATTTCCGGCAGAAAATATCACTGCAGCGCTGAAATGGAATGCCCAGGACTTGCAGTTCAAAGTCCTCCGCGAGGACACAACCTGGACAGCGGAAATAGCCATCCCGCTGTCCAATCTGACCTTCGCCAAACCACCTCAGGATTGCGATTTCATCGTCAATTTCTCCCGCAATCATCGCTTCCGGGATGCCCAGGACAAGGCCTGGAAGTGGGAGCAGTCCTGCTGGCTGCCGACCTATGGGCCGTTCCATTCCTATGACAAGTTCGGCAAAATGCACCTGACCAAATAGCCGCAGGAACCGCCCCTCCGGCAGCGTCTCGCCATGCTTCCGGAGGAGGCAAGGCAGCATCTGGCCAGCCTGAATATGGCTATGGCCAGGGAAGCTGAAGCGATATGCCCGATAAACAGGAATTCCAGTACCCGGAGCCCCCGGTCGCGGCCCCGGAGCGCCCAGTCGCGGCCCCGGAGCCCGCGGTCGCGGCCCAGGAACCCCGGGAAATCGCCCTGCCGGTCAGCCAGGAACGGTTGTTCCTGCCCTGGCTGGCTGCTTTGGCCTCCCAGCGCGTCCCCTACCGGGTGGATTATTCGGGGGACCGGAAAGTGCTGCTGATCCCGATTGCGGCTGCCGAACGAGCCCGCTCTGAACTGGAGCTGTATGCGAAAAACACCGCGGCTTGGCGGCGTGCCCCAGTCTTGGACTCCCCGGCGGCCCGGCCATTTTTGAGCGATGCCGGATTCTTCACGGCCCTGTTTTTCAGCTTCAGCCTGCTGCGCTTCCATCTCTGGGTGGAAAATGCCCCGGCAGACTGGCGCAGCAGCGGTGTCTGGGATGGTGCCCTGATCCGCGGCGGCCAATGCTGGCGCTGTCTGACCGCACTGACCCTGCATGCCGATTACGCCCACCTGCTGAATAATATGTTCTGGGGCGGTGCATTGCTGGCGCTGGTCGCCAGCGAATTCGGCGCCGGTTGGGGGGGGCTGTTGATGCTCGCCGCCGGAATACTCGGAAATGCCCTCAATGCCGGCCTGCTCCCGCAGGCGCAACATCAGGCCCTGGGGGCTTCGACCATGGTCTTCGCGTTGTTGGGAATTCTCAGCAGCACTGCCACCTTGGCCTTATGGCAGCAGCGCCAGCAGGGACGCGGAGTTTTTCGCATCGTGCATCTCTGGCTGCCCGTCCTGGCCGGCTGCGGGATGCTCTCTTTGTATGGCAGCGCCCCGGGCACCGATTTGGGCGGACATCTCAATGGCTTTCTGGCTGGGTTGCTGCTCGGATTCCTGGCCCGGAAACTGCCGCCGGGCTGTTTTGCCCGAGCATGGCAATGGTCGGCAGGCGTCCTGGCGCTTCTCGCGCTGTCTCTGGCGTGGGTGCTGGCCAGGAGGTATGGCCAGAGCGGTGGATGAAAACCGGCAGGGCAGGGCGGTTAATCGTGCTTGATTGCCAGCGCCGCAAATTCTGCCGGGGGGATGGAATTGTAACTGCGGTTGGTACTGCGCTGCTGACTTTGCATCACAACTTTGGCGTTGATTGCGCAGGATTGCAAGGGCTGCCCCTTAGTCGCCATTCTCAGCAGCGGTTGATAGGTCCGGCGCCAGCGCATGAATTCTCCGACCTTCAGATTCAGCATCGAGAGGCCAGAATCCTGAGCCGATAATGTATCGGCGAAGATATCTCCGTTGGGAGTAGAAAAGGTAATCAGGGCTCTGCCTTCTTCCTGGATGTCGCCGAGACAGAGGAAGATGTATTCTGCTTCACAATGCTGATGCAGCTTGCTGACCGATTCCGGCCGTACCTGCACCTGCCACAAAGCAAATGCAGAGGTGAACAGCGCCTGTACCGGCAACCCGCCGGCACTGAGCAGTGAATAGGTTCTCTCCGCCTCAGTCAAATGTTCCGCCGGCAGCTGCTGCAGATATTGCCAGGTCAGAAAATTGTCGGGGGACAAGGAGAGACTGCGGCGATAAGCAGCCGCAGCTGTCTCCCAATCACGCCGCAGTGCCGCAAGGCGCCCCGCAAACAAGGGCACCAGATGACCTTGCAGCCATAAGACGGCGCTGCTGTCACTCATCTCTTCTTCCAGAAGCTGCAGCTGCCTGGCCCAGGATTGCAGGTCGTCAGGAGAAAAAACGCCCTTGCCTTCCGCCAGAAGGCAACGTAGCGCGACCCGCAGGAAGCGCTCGCGCAGGCTTCTGGCACTGGAGAGCTCTTCGTCCACATGGTCGAGCAGGGTAACCGCCTGCTCTATTTCCGCATTTCCTGGAGCCGGTATTTGTGCGTATGCGAAGGGCAGCAGGGTATTGGCGACATCCCGGTTTTTCCCCAGCAGCAGCAGCGCCTCGGCTTCCAGCAGCAGAGCGGCATAACAGGTCGGCGCCTGCCGGTTGAGAGCAGACAGCGCCTGCCAGGCTTCCTGGAACTGCCCGGCATCTATCTGCTGCCGGATGGCAGGCAGATGCTCTGTCTTCAGGGCCGCCGCAGTCTGCCACAGTTGCGGCAGCAGCGCCTGACGCTCTTCCCAGAGGCCAGTCAGGGCCAACAGGCGAGCGCGTTCCTGCTTCCGGTACAGCAGGTCCTCACCAGACCCGGAAGAAAGGCGGTCCATTTGCTCCAGCAGCTTGAAGGCCTGCGGATAATGCTGCGCCCGGGTGAAAAACTGCAGCAGCTCTCGGTGGGCGGAGGGTTTGTCCAGCAGACGCACCAGCAGCTCCTCCGGGTCCGCCGTGAGCTCCAGTATGGCCGCAAATGATTTATTGGCCAAATGCGGCTGGAGATGCATGAAATCACCGAACAACTGCAGCGCTTCCGCCCGCAGCAGTTCCGCCCGGCGGCGATTCTCGGGCGTGTCCTGCGATTGCCGCCAGTACGCTCGTCGGGCAGCCTCAGCCGAGTCCAGCCGCAACTGGGCCAGACCGGGACTGCTTGCCCGCGCCAAAGCATAGATGCTGCGCAGCTGCTCCTCGTCAATCTGGCCGTTCACGCGGTCGTGGTTCTCCTGCAGTTGGGCGCAGAAGAGCAGGAAATCAGCATTGGCGGGATTAAGTCTGCAGGCCGCGGTGCTGTCGGAAAGCGCATTCTGCAGCCCAGCCCGGTTGGCGGGCCAGTCCAGATAAGACATCTGCAGCCAGCAGGTGGCACGGCGCTGCAGCAGCATGCCGTTATGCGGGAAGGACCGTACGGCAGAATCCGCCAGTCCCAGCAACCGCTGCAAATCCTTTTTGCTGGGATGCCAGGGATTGTGCGCCGCCAGCAGGCCATCACGCAGTTTCTGGTGCTGCATAGCCCCTGCCATCTGCCGGCACTGCCGTGGCAGGGCCCAGCCCATGGCCAGCAACGCCAGCAGCAGATACACAGCCCGCAACCGCCAGCCCAAGCGCGGCGACTGCTCAGAGGCCCCTCCGTGATAGTCCGAATGAGGTGCCCGTCCGCAGAGGCAGAAGACCGCCAGGACAGCGGTGAACAGCAGCGCATTCGGCATAGCCTGCAGGTTGTAGTCGAAACACTCGTGCACCGCCAGCGCCAGCAGGGTCGACAGTGCGCCCAGCCCGAGCCAGCGCAACGTCGGGTCAGGTTGGCGCCAGATTTGCCGGCTGACCTTGACCGCTAGCCATCCCAGCAGCAGCAGCAGCAGCATGGCCGCCGGCAGGCCTGCCTCAGCGGTCAATTCCAGCCAGTCGTTGTGGGCATGGCCAATCATCGCATCGGGGAAAAGTCCATACTCATAGCGCTGTATAGCATCGCCATACGCTCCCAGCCCGACCCCGCCCCAGCCGGCCTCGCGGATCAGCCGGGTGCTGAGCTCCCAGACCTGCCAGCGGGTGTCGCTGGTGAAACGCTCATTTGCCAGCAGGGTTTTATAGCGTTCTATGAGCATGCTCAGGCCGCTCTGCAAAGCGAACAGCAGCGCGACCCCCAGCAGGACAGGCAGCGCGGGGAAGCGCTGCCCCTCACCTTTGCGGCGGAGATCGGTAATCAGCCAGCCGGCCCAGAACAGCAGCAGCACCGAGACCGTGGAGAGGAAGGCCCCGCGGGATAAACTCAATACTTGTGCAATGGCGCTGATGAAGGCCAGGAACGCCAGGGGCAGAACCATCTTCGGCCAGAGGCTGTTTTCACCGAAACTGCGTGACTGATGCTTGGCTGCCCGGATCACCGCCAGCAAGGCACAGGCGGCAAAAATACCCATCGTCATCATGAATGCGAAGTGATTGCGGTTCAAGAAGGAACCGCTGAGAATCTCCGTCTGCCCGGCCGGCTGAGAGAAGAAATCCCAGAAAGACAGCAGTGCATTGGCGAACGCCGAGAGTACTATCGCCCCCATGGTCAGGCGCAGTCTTGCCCGGCTGCGGGAATAACTCAGCAGCAGCAGCAGCAGCAGCCCGCAGAGCAGCAGCAGCCCGCAACGCGACCAGGTGCCCTCGGGCGAAATGCTCAGTCGCGGCAGCACTGGTCCCAGGCCGCAGGCATTGAAAGACTCCCAGCACCGCCAGGATAACGGCGAGAGATAACCGCAGAGTTTCCCTGCCGGCAGCAACTGCAGCATACCTAGCAGCAGCAGCCCGCCGGGCAGCAGCAGCACCGGATGCCAACAGGGGGTCGGGGTGCCGGGAGCCCGCAGGCTTAATGCCAGCAGCCAGAGCGCATACAGCATGGCCATGGTCGCAAAGGCTGCAGGCAGCCAGACAAATACACCGCCTTGATAAAAAAGCGGCAGCAGAATCAGGGCCGCCAGAGCACCCCAGTACGGTGTCTGGGCAAAACCAGGGGCATAACGGTGGATATATTTTTTCCCTAGGGACGGCCAGCGGTGGTGATGCTGCCGATGCCGATGACTCGAGGAATGATTCTGGCCAGGGGTAGAATTTTTATGCATGTCGTGGTTTGTTCGTGGTCTGTCTCTGCGGGCGCATCTGGACCGGTGGGGGGCGAAAAGCATTCCCCCCGCTCTCACCAGCGCAGCCCTTGCGCACAAGCCCAGGCCGACAGACGGCTGTCAAGGACTGCACCGCCGGCAAGCTGCTGCTGGAAAAATTCCGGCAGGGCGGCAGGCAGGCACTGAAAAACCGCAATTTCCTCACCGTCCTGCAGATTCTGGCAGGGGTGCTGGTTCTCAAGGCAACTTTGCTCAACCGTCATTATCACATTGGTCAGCAGCTCGCCAGTCAGACCGGCCGAACTGGCACCGGGGGAGGACTGCCAGTCAACCTGACCGCTGTAGCCAGTCTCTTCCTGCAGCTCGCGCCTGGCAGCCTCGGAGACGCTCTCGCCTGGATCGACTAGCCCGGCCGGAAATTCCAGCACGAAGGCATTGACGGGCGGACGAAATTGCCGGATCAGCAGTATCTCGCCGGACGGTCGCAGGGTGGCGATGATGACTACCACCTGAGGCAGAGTACAGCGCTGGACGGCTTCCCAACTGCGAGCCCGACCGGAACAATCCCGGTACTGCAGCAATTCCAGACGTAAAAATTTCCCCTCCGAGAGGGTCTCCTGACGAAATACTGCTGGTTTCATATCTTCCGCTGGTAAATTAATAGAGCAGCCACCAGACGGCTGCAAATCTGCCCAGTGCCTGTAACAGCATTGCAGGTTGCATCCGGCTGGCAGGTCACAGGTAACGATTGCAACTTCCTGCGCGCTGCAGAGGCGGTTCTGCTCAGGCAGAGCAGGAATCGGTAACCTTTATAACTATAATACCAGCTTTGCAGTTTAACCACTGAATAATAGAGTTTTTTAGATATTTGCAAAAAGACCAGCCTGGGCTCCCGACCGGTCAACAAAATCCGGGGTAAAATAATCTGCCGGTAAAATGCTAAAAAAAACTCCCGCGCACTTGATAAAGCCCGCACCGTGATTTATTGTATAGAAATACAGTTTTCACTAATTTATGCTTGGATTTTACCTGAAAATCAGCGCTGATTTTTGCAGCTGCGGCTGCCGGGAGCGTGATTCGTGATTATCGATGTGCACGGACACTTGGGGAATATCAACTTCGCACCGTTCTGGCGGGCAGATGCTGCCAGGCTGGAAGAATGTTGCCAGCAGGCCGGCATTGATCTGCTTTGCCTCTCGTCCGCACGGGCCATAATGTACGATGTCCGGGAAGGAAATGCCGAGCTTGATGCAGTGCTGCGGCAGAGCCAGCGTTTCCTAGGCTACGTGGTGGTCAATCCGTTGTTCCCGGAGTCGCGCCAGGATTTGTCGCTGCTGCAGAGCAATCCCCGTTTTCGGGGCGTGAAGGTCCATCCCGATTATCACGGCTATGATCTTCGTTCCGCCAGCATGGCGGCTTTTCTGGATGAGGTGGCCGACAGCGGACTGGTCAAGCTGATGCTCTTTCATGTCTCCT
>JAAYYJ010000416.1 GCA_012515455.1 Oligosphaeraceae bacterium | reverse complement strand
GGGAAAGCCGACCAGGCCCACATCGGCCACGGTCTTCAACTCCAGTTCCAGTTCCTTGCGCTCGCCCTCGGTGCCGGGCTGGGCCTTGCGGGGAGCCCGGTTCACCGGTGTGACGTAATGCACATTGCCTCTGCCGCCGAGACCGCCTTGCGCGACCACGCATTCCTGCTGGTCATCCTTCAAGTCACAGATCAGGGCATCGGTAGCGGCATCAAAAACCAGGGTCCCGACCGGGACCTTGATGCGGCAGTGCGGGGCGTTGGCCCCGTGCATCCTCTGACCCGCGCCGTTGCCGCCCCGCTCGGCTTTCCACTGCGGCTGGAATTTCAGGTCCACCAGGCTCTGTTCGCTGCTGGTCGCCTGCAGAATCACATCGCCGCCCTTGCCGCCGTCCCCGCCATCGGGGCCGCCCAGGGGGACGTGCTTTTCCCGGCGGAAGCTGACGCTGCCGCTGCCGCCATGGCCGGACTCGACACTGATTTTCACACGGTCCACAAACATCGTTATGATTTCTCTTTTCCGCCCTGGCGGATTTCCTCTTTTTGCCGTTCGCGGCGGCTCTCCAGGGACCGGATTTCGACCAGGAGGTCATCCTGCACCTGGTGCAGTTTTTCCGGATCGCCCTGACAATTTTGCTGCCGCGCGGCAGCCGCGAATTTCGCCTGCGCGATTTTCGCTTCGTAGACTCTATCGATTTCAGCCAGCTGCTCTTTCTGCTCCTGGCTGAGTTTTTGCCCGGGAGCACCCAAGCGCTCCATCGCCAATTCGAATGCACTCTTCATGATCTTGTCCTTTTGCCTTGGGGTGACAAAAACGCTCTGCCGGCGCCGGCAATAATATAATGCAGTTTTGCAATCTGGCATGGACGGGCCCAAAAGCGCGTCCGGCCGCCTGGGAGAACGGACTCCGCGTCCCCCTGAGTGCGGCGGGCGGGTCGGGAAAAGCGCGGGATTCTGCCGGCGCCTAGAGTTCCGGGGCTGCTGTGCCGCGGCAGGGTGGCATTATTGTCCTGCGTGGCTTGTAAAAAAATGAAGCGCGCTTACACTAACTGCGGTGCCGAAAGGCGGCGGCTGCAGCACCATCATTACCCTGATGACCATCTATTCCTTCTATCAACAGCTGTATGACTGGTATGGACCACAGCAGTGGTGGCCCTGCCGGAGCGGGCAGCCCTGGGAAATCATCTGCGGCTCCATCCTGACCCAGAATTGCGCCTGGAGCAATGTCGAGAAGGCCCTGGACAATCTGCGCCAGGAGCAGGTCTGCAGCCCGCAGGCCGTCCTGGCCGCCGCCCCCGACCGCTTGGAGGCGGCCATCCGCCCTGCGGGGTTCTTCCGGCAGAAGCGAGCCTATCTGCAGAGCGCAGCGGAGTTCTTCCTGACCCATGCCGAAGAATACCGATGCAGTACTGATCTGGCAGGATTGCGGCTGAGGCTGCTGGCACTCAAGGGCATAGGCCCGGAAACCGCAGATTCGATACTGCTCTATGCGTTCCAGCGGGCGGTATTCGTTATCGATGCCTACACCCGGCGGGTGGCCAGACGGCACCTGGGCCTGCCGGACGGCCTCAGCTATGACCGCCTGCAGGCGATTTTTCAGGCCGCGCTGCCGCAGGACGTCCAGTTGTACAACGAATATCATGCGCTGATAGTGCGTTTCTGCAAGGACTCCTGCCGCAAGAGCGGCTGTGGTGAACGTTGCCCGCAGCCTGCCGCGGCGATTATTCCTGGACTATAACATAAAGCCTCAAGCCCGCTGGTTTTGCTATTTTCCAGCCTGTTTTTGTCTCCAGATGCAATTATTACCGCCTGAAATTATTGTACCAACAATTCTCTGCCAAGCTTGGCTGCAAACCCCATCTCTTTTCAGGAGTTTATATATGACATCGAAGGACATCTATACGGAGCTGGGTTAGCGCTCGTTCAGCCCAGATATCAGAGCTTCCATCTGGCCTTTCATTATGCCTGTTGAGAAGCTGTTTGACAATCAGTCCTGTGCGCGTTTTGGTTCCCAGAGATGCGGCAGCAGCGTGTCAATATCGGCTGTACTTGTTTTCGCCAATCTGGGCAGGATGTCAGCCAGCCAGGCTTGTATCTGTATGCCTTCAAATCCAGTGATCTGTTTGGCAAGCACGAGGTAAGTTTCAGGCAGAAGCTCATGGAACTGAAGAAGCAACTTGAGGATGGAGTAACTGAATTCACGGAAGTCGCCAGAAAACGGATCGAGACCTATTTTGTGTGCTCCAGAATGGGCAGAGGAGGCAAACTCCATGTGACCTTCAACGAGAAAAACTGCGCAAAAGCCAGGGAATATTTCG
>JAAYYJ010000415.1 GCA_012515455.1 Oligosphaeraceae bacterium | reverse complement strand
GCAATCCGGGGCCAGCGACAAGGAGAGATAAAATCCGCCTAGGCTCAGCAGCCCGCTCAAGAGCAGGCAAGGCGAGATGATCTGCCACAGGCTGACGCCGCTCGCCTTCAGAGCACAGATTTCATTATCCGCGGACATCCGGCTGAAGACCAGCACGCTGGCAATCAGCATCGACAAGGGCAGCGCGAAACGCAGCACATCCGGGAGCAGATACAGCAGCATCTTCCCCAGCAGCAGCGGGGGCACCCCGCGGGCCAGCATGTCGAAGGCCCGGAAAAAATGCGCGCTGAGCATCACGAAGACCAGCACCAGCAAGGCCAGGCCGAGATTCAGCAGCACATTTTTGGCGATGTACCAGTTGAATATTTTCACGCGTGCAGCGGCGGCGGCTGGGCAGGGACTGCTGCGCCGGCCGCCATTCCTCAGTAAGAAATGCCGATGTTGAAATGGAAGCGTCCGCCCTTGCCGTCCAGGTAGTCGCCGGAAGTATTCACCGGGTACCCGTAATCCAGGCGGATCGGCACGGCTTTGAACTGCACTCCGATGCCGACGCTCATATTCAATTCGCCCAGGTCGGCGTCGAAGCTGTCCCACCAGGTATTGCCGATATCGGTAAAGATGCTCACGAACATAAAGTCCTTGATGGGCTTGATCAGCTCCACCGAGCTCATCAGCATGGTCAGACCGCCGATGGGATTCTCGTTGTAGTTGACCGGGCTGACGTCGCGGCGCTTGAAGCCGCGGATGGTGCCGTAACCGCCGCCGAAGTAGCGGTCGAAGATTCTGATGTCATCACCGCTCAAGTGCGATGCTGCCCAGCCGTCCAGACTCATCTTGAGGACGAAATCCTGGACCACCGGCACATACTTGGTGCCGCCGGCATGGAACTTGAAGTAATTGCTGTAGCTCCCAAGAGCGGAAGTCACGAATTCTGATTCCAATGCCACCCTGGAGCCGCGGGTGGGGAAGCGGAACTGGTCACGGGTGTCGCGGGTCAGGCGCAGGATCAGGCGATTGGCGAATTCGCCGCCTTCCTCATCCTCAAGGCTGTAATTGATGTAGTCGTAATGCTCAGCTTCATCATCGTCCTCCCAGCGGAGGTCATCGACATCCGAGATTCTGATATGCTCGATCCGTATTCCCAGTCCCAGGCGCCAGAATTCCACCTTCTCCACTCCCGGCAGCCGGAACGCAATGGGCCAGCTCAGCATCGAGCTGCCGCCGATATGGCGTTCGTCGTACTCGTCTTCGAAGCGGGTGTTCACAAACAGATCGTTAGCCAGTTCGAGGTTCCGGTCCAGGAAGGCCGGTTCAATAAGCGAGAGGCTGATATTCTGCACGTCTGTGCCGACCCCCAGATAAGCCCGGAAGCGCTGCCCGCCACCTTTGGGGGGCCAATCAAACAGACGGCTGAGGTCGAAATTGGTCTCCGTGAATTCCAGGAATCCCATGACCGAGTCCTCGCTGGAGAAGCCCGCCCCCACCGACATGGTGCCGGTGCTTTTTTCTTTGAGGTCGATGCGCAAATCACGCAAGTCCGGCACCGGGGTGGCGATCGGGTACACCTCGACGCTCTCGAAGTAGCCCAGGTTCTGCAGGCGCTGTTTGGACAGGCTGATGCGGGAGAGGTCGGTGTTGTCGTCGGCTTGGATGGCCAGTTCCCGCTGAATGACTTTATTTTTGGTGATTTCGTTGCCCACGATTACGATATCGCGGATGCGCGACGGCGTGCCCTCGACCACCTTGTAGGTGATGTCGACCAGCTGGGTCGAGCGGTCGCTGTCGTGCCGGGGGATGAATTTGAGCTCGCCGTAACCCTGGGTCTCATATTCCCTGCGCATCGCGGTGATGTCCAGGCTCTCGAGGCGCGAATCATAGACCTGCCCGCTGGCCAGAGTGGTCTTGCTCAGCAGTTCGGCAGCAGTGAAGCGGCTGTTCCCTTCCAGTGAAATCTTGCCGACGGTATATGGCTCGCCCTCATAGAACTTGAACACCACGGTTACCCATTTCCGTTCCTCGTCGTAGCGCAGCTCGACATCCTCGACGGCGAAATCCAGATACCCGCGCGTGGCATACAGATCGCTGATTTTTTTCTTGTCGTAATGCAGCAGCTGTTCATTGAAATAATTGCCGAAGCGGAAGATGTAGCGCCACCACTGCCGTTTGGTCAGCAGCAGGCTGCTGATTTCGCTGTCGTCAAACACTGTGTTGCCGGAAAAAATCACTCCCTGCAGTTTGGTGCGGGGGGATTCCTGGACCGTATAGGTCAGGGTGCAGGTACTGCCGTCCGCGCTGTCCTTGAAGCTGCTGCTGACCGTGGTGCCGTAATATCCGCCGGAGCGGTATTTCTCCATAATTGCCGCGCAATCCGCGGCCACGGTCTGGTCATCGGCGGGCACTTCCAGCTTCTGCTTGAGCAAATGCCGCAGCGAGCTGTCCTTGTACACCTCATTGCCGGCAATCTCAATCGCGGTCACGAGCTTCTTGGGCACAACCATGAACAGGACCTGCACTTTCCCGTCAGCACCGGTCTCAGAGCTGGTCTGGATGTCCTGAAAATTGCCGGTGCCATACAGTGCCGCGATATCTTCCGTCAGGACCTTGGGATTGAACTCCCCGCCGACTTTGCAGCGGATGGTCGCATACACCAGCTGTTCCAGCGCATCCTGCAGAATCTGCCCGCCAGTGGCACGAACCGTGACCTGACCAATTTCAGCCGCCTGGGCTGCCGTCAGGCACAACAGCATCATAAACAGTGCCAGATGACGGATAAAACCGAATGACTCTTTCATGATTTCTCCAATTTTTTCTTGACCCCAGCAAATTATCTGATTAATGTTCTGCATTTAGTCCAAACCATAATTATTCTCTGGAAATTTTATAACGTAATCTCTAAAAGAAGAACTGCAATGCAGCGACCCAAAAAATCTCCTCAGGGTCTTCCTCTCGGCTGTAGCCAGGCGCCTGCCGCCAGCGCTG
>JAAYYJ010000414.1 GCA_012515455.1 Oligosphaeraceae bacterium | reverse complement strand
CTGAAAGCGGGATTTCTCCAGTGGAAGGACAGACGCAGGCAACCCAGCTTGCTGCGCAATCCCACCAGGTGGGTCAGAATTTTGGCCACGCTGCCGAGCAGAATGCCGGCAAAGAGGGCTCGGAAATCGAAGCCGAAGAGCTGCATGCCCAGCACCAGCCCCAGGACAATGCAGATTTTAGTCGAGGTATCGCCAAAAGCCGCCAGGAAGAATTTCTTGTAGCCGTTCAGCAGCACATACGTGGTCGAGCCCAGGGACAGGAAGCAGAGCGAGGGCGCGAGGACCTGCAGGCTGAGGCGCAGAATCCGGTAGCGTTCCGGATTGTCGCTCTCATTCCATTTGGTGAACAGATGGATGAAGAAATCCGGGCAGCAGACGATCAGGGCCGTGACCAGGATCAGCAGCAGTGACTGGAAGCTCAGCACGACATTGGTGAAATCCCAGGCCGCCTGTTCGTTCTTTTCTTCCTTCTCCTGCATAAACAGGGTCAGGAAGGTCGGCCCGATGACTTCCTCGCCAATCAGGAAGATGCTGTTGATCACGCCGGTAAACGCGACCACCATAATGGGCTCGTACAGGGTCGAGTCCAGGTATTGGGTGGCAAATTTGACTTGAATCAGGCCGGCAAATTTCAGGCAGATATGGGCCAGGCCGATGATAAAACTGGCCCGGATGATGCGATCGGCCAGATTCTTGTGCTTATGGGCAGATGATTCCACGGACATCCTGGTTTCATTTTGAATAATTGCAGACCTGTAGCCGCCCGGCAATACCACTGCATCGGAGGGCACCTGGATTCTGCAGCATATAACGCACCAGCACAGATAATAAATGGCCGAACCGAGGGGAGGGCCGGATTTTTCTGCCGGAGCTGGATGGGACCCGGCTGCCCGGACCGCGCCAACCCGCTGGCCAGAATGGGAAGATCAGAAAGCGATTCCCA
Organism: Oligosphaeraceae bacterium; assembly: GCA_012515455.1. Lineage (GTDB taxonomy): Bacteria > Verrucomicrobiota > Lentisphaeria > Oligosphaerales > Oligosphaeraceae > JAAZIZ01. Next base: position 3,625 of record JAAYYJ010000414.1, on the reverse strand, counting down.
GCAGCAGCATGATAATAACTGCCAGTTCCCCGCAGTAGGTCGCCAGGGCCCGCTCGCAGAGCGGTGCTACACGCCGTTTCAGCCAGGAAGATAGGAGCCAGGTGATGATGCAGACGAACAGCCCGGTCAGCAGGTGGTTGGCAAAAACCGTGCTGAGTTTGCTGGCCAGCAGGAAGAACAGCAGCGACACCCCCACAGCCAGAGCCCAGGGGCGCCAGTCACCGCTCCGCTGGTCATCCTCCGGGGCGCAGAGCTCCTCGGCAAAAGCCGCGGCCAGCCCGGCCACCGGCACCAGCCAGTACCAGCATCCGTACAGGAGCAGCAAAAACAGCCCCAGCGGGCGGGCCAGCATGACCCAGTTCAAGGCCGCACTCTGGAACTGCTGCTCGACCGGATCGCGAGCGACGGTCTTCAGGGAGGGGAAGAACAGCCCGGCCAGGCGCAGGGGCAGCAGCCGGTCTCTCCAGCCGGTCAGGAACCCCCGCAGAGCAGATACCGCCAGGGTGGCCAAAACCGCTCCCACCAGCGGCTGTTTGACGATCCAGAGGATCAGCAGCGCCGTCCAGGCGTAGATGATGCCCAGCAGCAGCCGGACCGCTACCAGCATCACCGGGGGGCAGCTTTGGGGGCCCGGTTCAGCGACCAGATGGAAACGGGTCAGTTGGCTGATTGCCAGCAGCACATTGTCTTTCATGGGCTTGTCTCCTGAACATTAAGTCATTGCTTGTCAACACCGGGGGCATCCGGATGCAGGAAATTTCCCACCGGGTAGGGCATGGCGTTTTCCGGAAAATCGAAGTAGCACGCGAGAATTTTCTGGAACAGGAAGATATCGAATGGGTCCCAGCTGATCACTGCCATGGAGTAGAGCTGGAACAGCAATGCGAGGATGAGTTCTTTTTTCGAGCAGAGATGGCAGAGGTTGGGCGAGACATTGCTGCTGATTTTCCAGCCTTCCATCGGATCGACCAGGCTGAATTTCTCATCCACCAGGCAATAGTGTCCGGCATGCAGGCAGATGTTCACGGTCAGCCCCCGCTGGCCCCCCAGCTGCTGGGCCAGGATGCAGAGCATCAGTCCTGACCCGATCCGGTTCTCGAGCACATCGCCAATCAGATAGTTGCTGATATCGGACCAGTTTTGGGCGGGGGTGATAAAGGAACGTTCCTTGAGGAAGCGCACCAGCCCGCGCAGGCTGTCTTTGCGCGAAGAATAATCCGTGGCCAGGTTCTGGTACAAGCTCTTCAGGTACGACAGTGAGCTCTGGGAATCATACAGGCGGTCCAGCATCAGCACGCTCTCCCAGAGATCGAAGGAATTGTCCTTCAGGGAGCCAATCAGTCCGTCCAGATCGCGGCGGTAGGCAGAAATGTAGCCCATCTGAAAGCAACGCCGACGCAGCATCGGGTCGTTGTCATCCTGATGCGCGGCCAGAAAGGAATCCAGGCCGGCACTGGGGAGAAGCTTCTCCATCGCCAGGGACGCCACGCTCTCATCTTCATCCTGCAGCAGGCTTTGCAGGATTGCTATTTCCTCCGGCGGAATGATCTGCTCTGTACCCGAAGCCGTCATAGTTTTTCGTAATCGACTTTCTTGCTTAAAATTTGTATAATATAATCCCTGGTGCTGGGAAAACTAATTTTTTCGAGCGGTACTTCCTGATCCGGTTGCGGCGGTTTCCAGAGCTTGCTGACCCGACCGTATCCGGCATTGTACTCGGCCAGCTGCAGGATTTCCTTGGCGCGGTAGTCCTGCCAATGCCTGCCGGCCTGGGCGAGGTACCAGGTGCCGATCTCGATATTCAGCTCGGGCTGGAAGAGTTCCGCCCGGGCAGGAGCGCTTTTACGGTTCACCCGCTGCCAGTCGGCTACCGCGCCGGGGGTGATCTGCATCATCCCGACCTCGCCATGGGCGCCCACGACCAGGGGCTGCCAGCGGCTTTCCCGCCAGATAACCGCTTTCACCAAAGCCGGGTTCAGGCCATGCCGGAAAGCCGCCGCCTCGGCCAGGGGTGCGAACGTCTTTTCCCGCTGGGCCAGGCTGCGCAGGCGCAGGACATCGCAGACCTTCCAGGCTGCGGCACAGCCCAGCACCAGTATAATCAGCAGCCAGCAGAGGAGCTTAAGGTTATGCTGTCGGGCCATAGTACTCCGTGGTCTCAACGGCCAGTACTGCCGAAGCCGGCGCTGCCGCGCTCGGTCTCAGACAGCAGCTCCGCCGCCACGAAATCGATTTCTGGCAACGACTGCAGGACCAGCTGGGCGATGCGGTCCCCGCGCTTGATCTGGTACTCACCCCGGCCGTGGTTGATGAGAATCACCTGCACTTCGCCGCGGTAGGCGGAATCGATGGTCCCGGGAGTGTTCAATACGGTTACCCCCAGCCGGGCCGCCAGGCCGCTGCGCGGGCGCACCTGTCCTTCGTAATTCAGGGGCAGTTCCAGGAACAGCCCGGTAGGCACTGCCAGGAAGCCGCCGGCGGGCAGGACCGCATCCGTGCGGGAATGCAAATCGAAGCCTGAATCACCGAGATGCTGCTTGTGCGGGCGCAAGTCCTCACAACCGGGGGCCATTTTGAATTTTACTCTTATGGTCATAATGCATTCCTTCCTTTCTGGCTGTGGCAGCAGTGCTGCGGGGCCTTATGTCTTCATCTTCCGGTACAGGTCATAAAACCGGTCTTCGAATTCTTCGAAGACGCCGTAATTCCGCAGCCGGGCTCCCAGTTCCCGGGCATCCGCCAGGGATTGACAGTTCGCGAATGCCTCATCGAGTTCCTGGCGCACCGCGACCGGGATGCCGTTTCCCAGTTCCAGCAATCCCCGCCGGGCCAGGTCGCGGGCATTGAAAGACACCGAGCGCTTGACCAGCTCAGTAATGAAATACAGGAGGGAGATTTCCCAGGTATCATCGACGGCGATAATGACCCCGCGCAGCTCACGCATATTGTCCTGGGCATCCTTGCCGGCCTGCTCGGCGACCTCCTGCAGCTGCCCGCTGACGATTTCCTCCTGGTGTTCCTGCTTCCGGAAAGTCAAGCCGTATTCAAGGAACCGGGCGCCGTCTTTGGCGCTGAGGACCTGCGAGAAGTACTTCCGGGCTTCCTCGCCGAAATTGCTGATGGCCTGGTTGAGAAAATAATGCGGGGTAATGATGCGCGGACGGGCCGCACTGACCATGCCGCGGCGCAAATGCAGCTTGTCTGGCTGGTCCATATCCTCGGCCAGGACGAGATAGAAAACACTGGTCTCCCCGAAAGTCTCCAGGACTTTCGGGGGCATATAGACAATCCGGGTGGATTTGGCCGCGTACCATAAATCTTCGTAAGATGACATCACTTCCTCCTTGAGAAACCTTAATCGGCAGAGGCTTCCGCTGTCCGTACAATATAAACCGGAATGAAAATTTTGCACCCCGCCACTAGACTTCGGCATTTTGGTTAAGGTGCGAAGATTGGTACTGGATTGTCGCCGATGTGGCGCCGCTTTCTCTTAGCCCCGGAATGACGTGGTTTACGCCGGCAGGAGAGATAGCAGCTGCCCCCTGCCGGCGGGGGAGACCCAGCTGAAATGCGGGTTCTGAACCGATCGCACCAGCGCCCGCGGCCGGCGAGGGAGACCCAGCTG
>JAAYYJ010000413.1 GCA_012515455.1 Oligosphaeraceae bacterium | reverse complement strand
CCATTGGCGCCAGATTCCCGGGGCGATTTACGGCTGGGATAAATATGTCGGCGGCGGCACGCTCCATTGGATAAAGGAGGATGGCCTGTATTATCTGAGCACCCTTGATCTTTTCATCCATCCAACTGAGCGGAAAGTCAGCTACCGTTTCATTCTGAGCCGTTCTGCTGATCTGATCCATTGGGAAGATGCCCCCGACGACCGGCCGCTGCTGCTGCCGGATTACACCCACCGCCCGGACCCGGTGCGTTTCCCACAGGTCTTTGAGATCAGCGTCAGCGACATGGAGTACCGGGAGCTGGACGGCTTGGTGCGCGCTTATTACATTGGCGGCAACCAATGGGGAATCTGCGACAATCAGATTGCGGAATACCGCGGCTCCCTGCGCGACTTTTTCCACGAGTTTTACCGCTAGAGTCAACGGGGTTAAGCATGGCAGTGCCCCTACGAGAGGCACTATTATGCACAAATGTTTTCTAAGCAGCCCATTGCATGTAATCATTTTTGCATAATAACAGTATCGGTTACATTGGTACAAGGAATCGCCGATTGGCAATACCATATTTCATCACCAGATTTCGCACCTTAACGACTTTTGCCCTTTAACCTTTTTGCGGAGATAAAGCATGATATCGTCTTACCCACAGTATCCGTCCCGGCCCCTGATTGCAATGGATGGCGTGTGGAAATTCAGCCTCTATGAGGGGAAATTTTTAGAGGAAATCACGCCTGATTTTCCGGCTGAGGACCGGATGTGTGTCCCTGGCGCATTTGATGCCACGCCGGCATATTTTTGCCGACGCGGCACGGCTGTCTACCGGAAGGACTTCCGGCTGGAGCAGTTTTCCCACCGCTTACTGGTGCGCATTGGTGGTTTAGGTCTCCGGGCCCGTTTTTATCTGGATGGGATACCTGTTTTTTACACTGCCCTACCCTACTCTGCTGAATCTTTCGAACTTACGGATGTCAGTGCGGGTGTACATACTTTAACTGTTCTGGTTGATAATATGTTCAGCGAGGAGCACCAGAAGTTATTTCTGCCGGGGTACGACTTCTTCGGTTTTGGCGGTTTTTACCGCAGCCTGGAAATACGCCCCCTGCCACCGCGAAATGCCTTGGAGCGTGCCCAAATACGTACGCTGGACCTGAAAACCGGGAAAATAGCCGTGACCCTGATTTTCCGGGGAGAAACAGACCCGGAAGTCAAATGCGCGGTCCGCTTTGACCAGCGCCAGGAGGCGACCGAGTACCACCTGGCACCGGTCAACGGCCTGGCGACCTTTGAAACCACGGTTCCGGAATTTCAGATTTGGTCTCCGCAACATCCCGCATTGCACACCCTGACAGTGCAGACAGGTCAGGATTGTCTGGTCGAGCGCTTCGGCATTCGTACCATCAAAGCCGAAAAACGCAAACTGTATTTGAACGGCCAGGAACTGTATCTGAAAGGCGTCAACCGGCATGAGTCGCATCCTGATATGGGACCGGCAACAACGCTGATAACCCAAGTCAACGATCTGCAGCTGCTGAAAAATCTGCAGGTCAATTTTATCCGAGGCTGTCATTATCCCCAGGATCAGCGCTTCCTGGACCTCTGCGATGAACTCGGGTTCCTGGTCTGGGAAGAAAGTCTGGGCTGGGGCAACACTCAGGAGGAATTATCGGACCCGGTTTTCATGCAGCTTCAGGAAAAACAGACCAGGCTGATGGTGCAAAACAGCATCAATCACCCGAGTGTCATTTTTTGGGCCTTCCTGAACGAATTTGCCAGTGATACTCAGGAAGGGTATCAAAGCTGTGAACGTCTGGTCAAAGCCATTCGGGAGGAAGATAATACGCGACTGGTCTCGTTCGCCTGTTGCAGGCCCATGACAGATTTCTGCCTGGCGCTTTGTGATGTCCTCTGCCTCAATACTTATCCAGGATGGATCGGCAACAATGACTGTGACTTCCCCGAAAAAATCACCGCGGCCATTCCGCCGATACTGCAGCGCTGGCTGGAATTCTACCCAGCTGATATGCCGATCATCGTCACGGAAATGGGCTGCTGCGGTCTCTACGGCGAACGTGATCCGGCTGCCGCCCAGTGGACCGAGCAGTTCCAGGCTGAATACTTCAGCAAGGTTATCGAGGTGATTTTTGCTACCCCGGAGATCAGCGGCCTGACTCTCTGGCAATTCTGCGATGCTAAATCCTTTTACCGGTTCGGTAAGAGGACCGGCATTCGCTACAAGCCCCTGGCCTTCAACCTGGCCGGGATATACGACCGCTACCGGAGGCCTAAACTGGTTGCCCAAACCGTCGCCGAGTGGTTTGCCCAAAAATAACTTTTTACCCCCAAAGAGTTCTTGCGGCTCATCAGAACTGGTTGTACGAATTGACAGATACCGAACCGTGACATCCGTTTGCTGCAGATAGCACTGGAACAAGTCAAGCAATAAGACAGGAGCGAACCTCACATGGCTTTAGTAGCAATGCCCGTTTTTACCACTGCGGAAATCAAGCATGTCCTTTCCCGAATTGGTGCGGTCCGTGACGCGCTGCTGGCGAATTGCCATACCTTTGCTGACTTCCCCGAAGGTCCGGTGCTCAAAGTCGGCGATGCTTATCCCGGCATCTGGCTGGAGCATAATCAGGACAATGTGTTTCTGGCCAAATTCGCTCCGGAGATTGCCTGGCGCTCCCAGAAAATGTTCATGCATTTTCAGCTGGAAGATGGGCTGCTGCCTTTTATGGTATCAGTTAAGCCCTTGGATAAGTGCATCGGTTTTCCGGATCCCAAAAGCGTAGGACGCTGGCATGTCCAGGTGGTCTATCCCTTTGCCCGTTGTGCCTTGGAAATTGCCAAGCAAACGAACCGTCCCCGCGAGGATTACCAGCAAATTTACCAGGCCGGCACCGCCTACGACGCGTGGTTCGGAAAATATCGTAATACCTTGAAAACCGGACTCGTGGAAATGTT
>JAAYYJ010000412.1 GCA_012515455.1 Oligosphaeraceae bacterium | reverse complement strand
GCCGGTCGGCACCCATGTTGTGCTGCATTCCCAACCTGCAGGGAAAGAATAAGGGGGACACGGGCGTTTTCACGCGTTGCAGCAGCCCTTTAGCGTTGTCTACCAAACAGATTTGTGGTTGCGCCCCTGGTTTTAGGAGGCAGGGCCAAAGACGGTTTTATAACCATCCTTTGCCAGTTGGGGCAGAGTTTTTGCATCCGGTAATTACGAACGCTTCAGGAAAAGTCATGCCATCATGCCAGAGGCGAAGGCGAGAGCCTGTGCGGGGCAGATAAACTTTCTGTGTCTGGTCGTGGTTTCTAGTAGTAAAAAAGGAGCTAACAAGAATGAGCTTAAAAATTGCGATTCCGCTGGCTGAGGGTAAGTTATGCATGCACTTCGGACATTGCGAACAGTTTGCGGTGCTGGATGTCGATCAGACCAGCGAGAAAATCATCAGCCGCACTGATTTGGTCCCCCCGCCCCATGAACCCGGCGTGTTACCGGCCTGGTTGCATGAAAAAGGGGTGAAGATGGTGATTGCCGGTGGCATGGGACAACGCGCGCAACAGATTTTTGCTGGGCATGGCATCGCCGTTCTGGTCGGGGCTCCTGCAGATAGTCCGGAGAATCTGGTGACGGCGTATTTGGCAGGGACTCTGGAATCCGGCGATAATGTGTGTGACCACTAAAGAGCAGAAATCATCGGCTGGCGCTATTTCCCACCAGGGCTGCCTGCTGTGCGGAGGTGCGAATCCCTTTTCTCTGCAGCTTTCGTTTCAGGAGACTGCCGAGGGAGGGGTGCGGACCGATTTTCTCACCAGCAGTGTGTTGCAGGGATATCCCGGCATTCTGCATGGCGGAGTGACTGCGTCTTTACTTGATGCCGCCATGACCAACTGCCTGTTTCAGCATGGTATTCAGGCGTATACTGCAGACCTGCATGTTCGCTATCTGCACCCGGTCCCCTGTCCCGCACAACTGGAAATCAAGGCCTGGATAGTCTCGGAATATGCACCACTCTACCAGTTACGCAGCGAAATTTCCCGGGAGCAGCAGATCATGGCCAGAGGCGAAGGGAAATTTGTCCGCTGCCAAGGAGTTTAGCGATGTCCGGTCCATTGCGAATCGTGATCCTCAGTGATAATCAGGCCGAACCGGGATTCGTCCCCGAACACGGTTTTGCCATGCTGATCGAAATGGATCAGCGGCGAATCCTGTTTGACTGCGGCAAAAACACCTGCGTGCTCGCTGCCAATGCGGATGCCGCCGGCGTTGATCTGTCAGGCATCGATGGGTTGGTTCTGTCTCACGGGCATTATGATCATACCGGCGGAATCCCTCATTTGCTGGAACTGATACCGACGCTTCCGGTGTATTGTCACCCTGACATCCGGCAAACACGTTATTCTATCCGCGAGGCAAAACCGAAAGACATCTCCATGCCCCCGGAATCCAGTTATGCCCTGGAGAAAATGCCGGCAGGAAATCTGCATCTGGTGGAAGAGCCGTTACAGCTCAGCAAAAATCTTCTTTTGAGCGGGCCGATCCCCCGGCTTACCGAGTACGAGGATACCGGCGGCCCATTTTATCTCGATACCGGTGCATTACAGGCGGATCTCTTGAACGATGAATTGGTATTGCTGTGCAGTCTGGCAGAGGGGATTGTTGTCTGCACGGGCTGCTCCCACTCCGGAATCGTTAATATCCTGCATTGGACACAGAAACGTTTTCCGGGACAAAATATTCTGGCCGTAATTGGCGGATTCCACCTCGGTAATGCCTCTGCAGAGCGGATGCACAAAACGTTCGACGCTCTCCGGAATCTGCCGGTGCGACAATGGATTCCGTGCCATTGCACCGGCGAAGCGGCAAGCGCCGCCTTCTTCCGGGAATTTCCCGGCCAAGTCTGCCCCGGGGCCGCCGGCCGACGCTGGGAATTCTGAAGGCCAGAGAAATTATTGAATTGTTTTATCCGAACGGTCGTGAAGTAGGGATGCAGCATCCCCACTTTTTTGTTTCTTTATTCACCGCTTTGCGGCGATAGTATTGCGAAGTGTCTGCCCGATGTTCCGGATGGCTTCGGCGGCCTGGGAGCTGCGATCATAGTCCAGTACTGTTTTGCCGGCCATCAAGGCGCTGTTGACAGCGCGGTCAAAGGGGATTCTGCCGATGACTCTGGAGCCGTGTGCAGCTGCGATTTCTGCTATGCGTGCAGCCTGAGCGTCATTCAGGTCGGCTTTATTGATAACGACCACGACTGGCACCGCAAAATGTCGTGCCAAGGTCATAACCCGATCCAGATCATGGACGCCCGATACGGTCGGTTCGGTCACAATCACCACCAGATCGGTGCCGGTGACCGACGCGATGACCGGGCAGCCGGTTCCGGGTGGGCCGTCGGCGATGATATATTCCTGGTTCAGTTCGGAGGCCAGCTGGGCTGCGCGATTGCGCACCTGTGAGACCAGGCGGCCGGAATTCTCTTCAGCGATTCCCAGTTTTGCATGCACCATGGGGCCATATTGCGTGCCGGAGACAAACCAGCTGCCGGTGATAGTGTCTTTGCTGTCTATCGCTGCAACCGGGCAGACCCTTTGGCAGAGCCCGCATCCCTCGCAGGCAACCGGATTGATCCAATAATCCATCCTGCCGGGATGAATGGGCGAGGGTTCCGGATGAATCGCCGCAAAATGACAGGCTGCCGCACATTGCCCGCATCCGATACATTGTTCCGGATGGATGAAAGCCTTTATACCGCCGGTGAAATCGTGTTTTTCCCGCACTTCGGGTGCCAGCAGAAGGTGCAGGTCTGCGGCATCGACATCATTGTCCGCAAGCACGTTCTGTCCGGCCAGTTGTGCCAGGCAGGCAGTCAAGGTGGTTTTGCCAGTGCCGCCTTTGCCGCTGATAATCGTGATCTCCCGGTATCCGGCTTCTGAAGTGCCCTTTGCAAACGGCGGAAATTCCCGGTCTTCGGGAGCCATTTCCATTTCCTCCGGTACCGGCGGCAATGCGCAGGCCATGCGATCATAAATCTGCAGCAGATTTTCTCCCAGTTCCGGGAAATGCTCGATCAGGATGCCGCCTTCGGCATAGGTTTCGGCATACTCCCGGCGGAAGGGGATGCGTCCCGCGATTGGGACCCCGACCTGTTTTGCATAGTCAGCAATCAGACGGTCCTCGCCGTCGGAACGATTGACGATAATTCCGGTCGGCACGCCGAGTTTCAGGGTCAGGCCAAGGGCCAGTTTCAGATCATTCAGGCCGAACGGAGTCGGTTCGGTGACCAGCAGGGCGATATCGGCATCCTGTACTGCAGCCACAACCGGGCAGGCAGTGCCCGGGGAGGCATCGATGATGTTGATGGCATTCTCATCGAGGTGCTGTTTGACTGCTCGCACGACTTTGGGCGCCAGGGTTTCGCCGACATTCAGCAGGCCATGCGCAAAAAAGAACGGAGCGGGAGCGCTGGCGGCCTGCACCTTGCCAATTTCGACCAGCTGCTCAGTCAATGCCCCGCTCGGACACACCCAGGAACAGGCCCCGCAGGAATGGCACAGTTCATTGAAAATCAGCACCTTCTCTTTGATCAGGGCTATGGCATTGTAGTGGCATATCCCTGCACATTTGCCGCAGGCTGTGCATTTGCTTTCATCCCAGACCGGCTTGGCAACCTTGACTGAAGACTCTGCCGAAAAATCCGGGCGGACAAACAGATAATCGTTGGGTTCCTCGACATCGCAATCCAGCAAACATACCTTCTTCTGATTGCTCACCGCCTTCTGCTGCTCCCGCTTGGCCAGAGCATACGCCAAATTGACCGCAAAGGTCGTCTTGCCGGTGCCGCCTTTCCCACTCGCTACCGTAATGATCATCGTTTTCTGTCCTTTTGGCCAATAATTTTTTGCCGGTTGTAATGGATATTTTAGCCGCCGTTATGCAGTGTGGTTAGGCAATCCATGATAGTAGACCTGCCCATCCTGGCGTTGTTCGACAATCTTTCCTGTACGCAACAGCTTGCCTATATATTTGGATGCTTCATTGCGGTGCAGAGCAAACGCCGCGCAGAGCTGGTCCAACGTGCAGGGACGCCGTTGCAAAGTTGCCAGAATATCATTTTCCGTGGTTTTGATTCTCGAGGAGGTGTCACTGCTGAATTCAGCAATTACTTCTGCCCTGGGAGTAAAATACTCTGCCAGTTCATGCAGACTTTGCCTGCCAACTGCCTGCACAAAACTTTCACAGGGCGGACGCACGGCGGTATTCAGCTGGACTTTGTCCGCATGCAGACTTTTGACCAGCTCCGCGATTCGCGCAATGGCTTCCGGAGAAGTATTC
>JAAYYJ010000411.1 GCA_012515455.1 Oligosphaeraceae bacterium | reverse complement strand
GAACTGCTGCGCTTTTTCCGGATCGATGCTCAGCCAGCCGCTTTGACCGCGCAGCAAGCGCCCGCCGCTGGCTAGAGCACTCTTCAGGTCTGCGGCGGTGAAGGTTTGCCCGGCAGTATGGAGAGTGCAGGATACTTCGACAAAATCCTGCTGTTCCCGGCTGTGAAAGGTGGCCGAGAGCGCGCCGGGCTGTTTTTCCAGCAAGCTGGTCAAAGCGGGCAGGCAATTTTTATTCAGGCCGGCGGGCAGAGATTGCCAAAAAACTTGCAAGGCCAGGGTATTGTGCAGGTTGTCAGGGATGACTGCCTGGTATCCCTCAAGGCTGCCATGACGCTGAACAAATTCCGCCAGAGATTGTTGAATCGGACGGCAGAGCGCAACGCAGTCGTAGCTGTGGATCAGAAATTTTCCCCCTTGTTCTCGGATGCTGCTTTTGGGCACCGGCGCTTCATTGACCGGCACCGTTTTGCCGTCGACCACGCAGGAGAGCAGGAATGCTCCCGGCCGCTGGCTGACAAACAACTCCGCCCGCTGGGCTTGCTGGTCATCCCGGATTACGCATGGCCCCTCGACAATCAGGTCCAAGCGCCCGGCTAGCAGCTCGTTGAGCCTACCGGCGACCTGCCGGCGCGGAATCCGCTGCGGCCCGCGCTCGAAATGCCTGCTTAAGACCGGCCAGGGGATCGGGGGACGGAATTGCAGCAGCTCCCGACGGGTGACAGGGCTGTTGGGGTCGTTGGCTAGGCTGCGCAAGATCTGTCGGGGTTGGCGCTGTTCCCCGTTGGGGAAGGTGAACAGCACGGTGATGATAATGCAATCGCCGTCCTCTCGCAGCTCGACATGCTGGCGGACCGGTATGCCCATCCCGGGCGGCAGAATCGCCTGCTGGGTCGCACGGTTCAGGAAGCGCTCAGGCACAACCTGCCATTTCTCCCGCCAGGACTGGAATTCCTCGGCCGGGATATTAAGCATGGTGAGGTCGTTGTTGCGGGGGAATTCTTTCGCGATAAACGGCAGCACGAAGCGCAGGAAATGCCTGTCCTGCTCGGGCCAGCAGCGGGAATCACAGCGCCGCGGATCGCTTAAATCGCGGCTGTAGCTCCGAAGCGTTCCCAGTTTCAACAGCCGACGCAGGTCATGCTCACGGCAGTAAAAACGGATGCCGACCCGGCCTGCCTGGTGCTGCAGATCGGCTTCCACCTCCAGAGCGCATTTTCGGACCACCGGGAGCGCTCCCGATGGTTGATCGCTGAAAAGATTGGGCAGAAAACCCTGCCGCATAGGCGGCGGATCAGCTGAAGTCGGCCGACGCAGCATCGGGGCTGGTGCCGTCGACCCGGACCCAGCCGCCCCGGCCAAGGGCCAGTTTTCCTGGCGGCAGACCTCGCCCAGGAGGAAACCCGCGCCGTAGGCATGCAGGCAGTGTTTGTCGGGATAGCTGCAGGAACAGCTCGGCTGCCAGAAGCCCTCACGGCAGCGCCAAGTTGCGCAGGATGCGCCGATTTGGGCCCGGAAGCCATCCGGGAGCCAATGCAGGCTCAGGGATGTGCTGTCTTTCAGCAGGATGTTGCAGGCGGCATTGATGACACCCCTGGAAAACAGAGCCCGAAAGTCACGCTGTGACAGCCAGTTCAGCAGCCAAGCGGGCCTTTCGGGCGGGTGCTTGATGGACAAATTCGGCATAACGAATAAACAGATCCCGGGCGCGGGTGCAGCTCAGCAGCAGGAATGCTGTTTGCGGATGCGCTGGCTGACGGCGCACTCGTATTGATCCAGGTCGCTGATCTGTTGCTGAGCCACACCGGTGCGCATGGCCGCTTCCGCGACCTTCCGGGCCACATGGGGGACAACGCGGGCATCGAAGGGCTTGGGAATCACATAGCTGGCCTTTAGCGGATTCTTGCCCGTGAACATCCCGGCGGCGGCATCGGCCGGATAGGCTGTCTGCAAGGTCTCCAGGCAGTCGGCTGGAATCTCCTGGCAGGCAATCTCAGCCAGAGCGCTGGACGCAGCCAGCTTCATGGCATCGGTAATATCCAGAGCCCGGGCGTCGAGTGCCCCGCGGAAAATCCCCGGGAATCCCAAGACATTATTGATCTGGTTGGGGAAATCGGTGCGGCCGGTCCCGACCACAAATGCCCCGGCCTGGAGGGCGAGATCCGGCATGATCTCCGGTACCGGGTTGGCCATGGCAAAGACAATGGCCTCGCGGTTCATCGAGGCGATCATCTCCGGAGTCACGCAATTGCCGGTGGAGCAGCCCAGGAATACATCGGCACCGCGCATCGCCTCCGCCAGGGTGCGGCAGTCGCGATCCGTGGCCAGGGCCATCTTCGCGGCATTGCTGGCATTCTGCTTGTTGACCACGCCCTTGCTGTCACAGATCACCACATTCTCCCGTTTCACACCGGCCAGGATGTAAAAATTGGCGCAGGCCAGTCCGGCCGCTCCAGCGCCATTGACCACCACTTGCAAGTCAGAGAGCTTCTTGCCGTTCAATTTGACGGCATTGAGCAGCGCGGCCAGGGAAATGATGGCAGTGCCGTGCTGGTCATCATGGAAGACCGGGATGCCCATCCGCTGCTTCAGGGTGGTCTCGACCTTGAAGCAGGCCGGGGCGGCGATGTCCTCCAGGTTGATGCCGCCGAACGTCGGTTCCAGTGCGGCGGTGAGTTCAATAAGCTTGTCGGCGTCGGTTCTGCCGTCGGCGGTGAAGACGTTCTGCACACAGAGCGGCATGGCGTCGATATCAGCGAAGCGCTTGAAGAGCACGCATTTGCCTTCCATGACCGGCAGACCGGCGGCCGGACCGATGTTCCCCAGCCCGAGCACCGCAGTGCCGTCGCTGACCACCGCAACGGTATTGCCTTTGCCAGTGTAGTCATAAACCGTGGCCGGATGGCTTTTGATTTCCAGGCAGGGCTTGGCCACGCCGGGCGTGTAGGCCAGCGACAGGTCCTGCTGGGTCTCGCACGGTTTGCTGGCCACGACGTGCAGTTTGCCGGGTACCGGCAGGCGGTGATAATTCAGGGCCTCATTCTCATGCATAGGTGTTCTCATTTTCCTGTTAGGCGGAGGGAATGCTGGCAGGGCTGCCAGAACTGCATTTGGTGAATTTTATAATATAACGCCGATATCTGCGCCTGTCTCTTCGCACTGCCCCGCTGCCGCAGGGTGAAGCGCAAATTTTGCATTCTCATATCTGCCTCCCGCCGGGGGGGCATCTGTGTAGAAAACTCCGGGAAACTCGCAGCTGCAGGAGCTAGTTTTGATTTAGCACTTCAGCGCAATATCTTATGCGATTTTACCAAGCTGCAATTGGCGCAAAAATAGACATAGTATCGCTCTGCGGGTTCAGGACCTCTCCTATGGTTGCTTGGAGGCTCCCGCGAAATTGGCAAGAAACCGCAATTTATCCAGTCGGCCGTCAAGTTATGGTACGGCTGTGAATTTCCTGTAAAGTATTGGACGGTGGCGTCATTTGTTGATTTTGGCGCTATTCGAGTTTATCTTAAGAAAAAGTGAGCAGCCACAAATTGCGATGAAACCGATTGTGGAGTAATATGACCATTCCAGGGAAGCAAAGAATATGTTTGATTTGTTGCATGATACTCTTGCCAACCGGCGCCTGCTCCCGGGCTTGATGGTTTTGATTCTAGTGGCGGGAATGCTCGGCGCAGGGGGGCTGATCGTCCGTACTGAATATGAGATGCGCGAGGATCTGCTGGGGCGTGTGCGACTGGCAGCTAAAACGGTGCATACGGCCCGCATCAGGGCTTTGACGGGGTCAGATGCCGACCTGGAATCCGCAGACTACCAGCTGCTCAAAGAACAGTTTGCGGCCATCCGAACCGCCGATCCGAATTGCCGCTTCATTTATCTTCTCGGGCGCAAGGCGGATGGCTCTCCGTTTATCTTTGTGGATAGTGAACCGGTGCATTCCAAAGACTACTCGCCGCCCGGGCAGGCGTACGCAGAGATGCCGGTGGAATTTCAGCAAGTGTTCGAGACGAGGTCCGGGTTGGTCGTTGGCCCGATTGCTGACCGCTGGGGCACCTGGGTCAGTGCGCTGGTACCCCTGACCGACCCGCAAAGTGGTGTGGTGATAGCTGTTCTGGGTATGGATATCGACGCCCGCGACTGGAAGTGGGACGTCGCATACCGGGCCGCACGGCCGGTCGGGGTGACGCTGCTGCTGCTTGTCGGCCTGCTGACAGCGTTGTTTGCGGTTGGGCGGGCTCCCGCCTCGCCCAAGCCGGTTATGCGCCGTCTGCTGCCGTTTCTGACGGTCATTTTTCTGGCATTAGTTGCCGGCTCGGCTTTTTTGCACTGGCGACAGCATTACAATCGAGTGGTTGGCAGAACCGGCTTGATCAACGAAGAGGTCGAAAAGATGATCAAGGCCGAGATGGAACAGCAGGCCAGCATCATGTCGATGGTGGCAAAATCCATCGCCCTGGATTCCCGGGTACTAGAGGCTTTAAGCGCCAAAGATGCGGAACGTCTCCAGGCCGACTGGCGAAATCTGTTTGCAACGCTGCACCAGGAACAATCCCTGACGCACTTCCTTTTTTATGACGAAAATCAGGTCTGTGTGCTGAGATTGCACAAACCGGAATTGCGCGGAGACAAGATCGAGCGGTTTCTGCCCCTGCAGGCGGAACGTACGGGAAAGCCAGCCTGGGGCATCGAAATGGGGAAGGTGGGAACCGCCACTCTGCGAATCGTGCAGCCCGTCTTCGAGGGCACGAAGCTCTTGGGATACATCGAACTGGGCAAGGCAATCGAGGTTGTTATGGGACAACTGCAGGTGCCATCTGGACTAAAAATCGCGATCAGCATAAAAAAGGAGCTGATCCAGCGGGCGCCATGGGAAGCGGAAATGAATCTGCGTGGCCGGGAGTCCAACTGGGAGCACTTGCCCCACAGTGTGATCGTCTATGCCAGTTCGGAGTTCCTGCCTGAAGCCGCTGTGCAGCTGGCTGACTACGATGCGTTGGCTGATAATCAACCCTCGATGGGGCGGAGTATTAGCGCTGCTGACGGCAAGCACTGGAGCCTGACGGTTCTGCCTTTTGCCGACGCCTCCGGCAAAGATTTGGGCGCTATCCTGATGATGAACGATATTTCCGGCCTGGAGCACACGTTTTACCGCGATATTACTATTGGCGGCATGGTCAGCGCCATAATTCTGGCGGTGCTGATCGGCTTGAGCTTCGTGATGCTCCGCCGCACCGACGCGGGTATCTGCGCCCAACAGGCACAGTTACGCAAGAACGAAGAGCTTCTCGCGGCAATTTTGCGCTCGATTGGCGACGGAGTGATCGCCTGCAACACCACCGGCCAGGTCGTTAACCTCAACGCAGCAGCCGAACAGCTTACGGGCTGGACGACGGCCGAGGCCTCCGGACGGCCGATCCGGGAGGTGTTCCGTATCGTCAACGCCCAGACCCGCGAGGAAGCGGACAACCCGGTCTTTCGCGCTATTTCCGCTGGCGAGAACGTCGATCTCGCCAATCACACAGCACTCATTGCCAGAGACGGTACCGAGCGTCAGATTGCCGACTGTTGTGCGCCCGTCAGGGATGCTTCCGGCGTGGTCCTTGGAGCCGTGCTGGTTTTCCGCGATGTGACGGCGGAATACTCGCAACGGGAGGAATTGCGGCAAAGCGAAGAGCGCTTCAAACAACTGGCGGCACAAAGCCGGACGATTACCTGGGAAGTCAACGCCGCGGGACTCTATACCTTTGTGAGCGATGTGGTCAAAGAAGTCCTGGGCTACGATCCGGAAGAACTCGTTGGAACTCTGTGTTTTTACGACCTGCATCCGGAAGGGGAACGCGAGGAATTCAAGGCGGCGGCATTTGAGGTGTTTTCCCGCCAGGAACCGTTCCACAATCTGGCCAACCGAATCAGCAGCAAGACCGGCGAGACTTACTGGTTTTCCACCAATGGCATCCCATTGCTGAATCCGGATGGAACCTTGCGCGGCTACCGCGGCTCGGACACCGATATCAGCGCCCAAAAGCGGGTGGAGGCGGAGCTTGAATCGGAGCGGCTGCGGCTTGCCGGTACCATCGGAGGTACTCATGTCGGAACCTGGGAGTGGAATGTCCAGACCGGGGAAACTGTCTTTAATGAGCGATGGGCGGAGATCATCGGTTATTCCCTCGAGGAAATAAGCCCGGTTTCCATCGAAACCTGGGAAAAATACAGCCATCCGGATGACCTGAAGCACAGCCGCGAACAGCTCGAAAAACATTTCCGCGGCGAACTGGACTATTACGATATCGAGTCGCGGATGCGGCACCGGAACGGGGAGTGGGTCTGGGTGCTGGACAGGGGTAAGGTTATATCATGGACCAAGGACGGAAAACCGTTGCTGATGCTCGGTACCCATCAGGACATCACCGAGAGCAAGCGGATGCAGGCAGCGCTGCTCAAGGCAAATGAGCAGTTCGCTCTTGCTGTAAATGGTTCCAACGACGGTATCTGGGACTGGAATATGGCAAGCGGCGAAGTGTATCTGTCCCCGAGATGGAAACAGATGCTTGGTTATGAGGATCAGGAACTTAAAAATTGCTTTGATACTTTTATCAACCTGGTTTTTGCAGACGACCTGGTACGAGTCAATGAATATATCCAGCGATATCTCAAGGGTGAAATGAAAGAATATGCCCTTCAATTCCGGATGAAGCACAAGGATGGTTCTTTGCGGTGGGTTCTTTCCAAGGGTGCGGCCATCCGCGACAAGGAGAACCGGCCTTTTCGCATGGCAGGCTCGCAAAGTGATATTACCGAGCAGAAACAGGCCGAGGACGCAATTAAATACGCCAAAGAGCAAGCTGAAGCCGCCAGTAAGGCCAAGTCGGAATTTCTGGCTAACATGAGTCATGAGATCCGCACACCGCTCAACGGCGTGATCGGTTTTACCGACTTGCTGAGGAACACACCGCTTTCACCGGAACAACAGCTGTATGTGGAAAATGCCAATGTGTCGGGACACGCCCTGCTGAACATCATCACCGACATCCTGGATTTTTCCAAAATCGAAGCGGGGATGATGACGCTGGAAACGCTGAAATCAGACCTGTTCCTGCTGTTTGAGCAAAGTGTGGATATCGTCAAGTTCGATGCAGAAAGGAAAAAACTGGAAATTCTGCTGGACCTGGACATCGCTATGCCCCGTTTTGCCATGGTTGACCGGGTTCGCCTCAATCAGGTTCTGATCAATCTGCTCGGCAATGCCGTCAAGTTTACGGAAAAAGGAGAAGTTGAACTCAAGGTGCGTTATACTCCTCTGGCGCCTGGCCGGGGGACCTTCTCGATCTCGGTCCGGGACACGGGCATCGGCATCACAGCGGAGCAAAAAGACAAGCTGTTCAAGGCATTCTCTCAGGCCGACGCATCCACCACGCGCAAATTTGGCGGCACTGGCCTGGGTCTGATCATATCCGATATGGTGGTGCGTAAAATGGGTGGTAAAATACAGGTTGAGAGTGTTGCGGGAGAGGGCTCAACCTTCTTTTTCAACCTGACTCTCGACATCGATTATGGGGAAACTGGAAGCCATGAAAATATCTCCCCTGTTAAGCGCTGTCTGATCATTGACGACAATGCCAACAACCGGCGGATTCTCGAGCATATGCTGGCGAATTGGGATATTGCCTGTGAATCCAGCAGTGATGGATTGGCGGCCTTGAAAATCCTGGAGTTGTCCCAGCCTTTCGACATTATTGTCTGCGATTACAACATGCCCAATATTGATGGCCTGGAAACCATCTGCCGGATTTGGGAAAAACTGGCACCGGCAAAACCGCCGGTGATTCTGCTGTATTCATCTTCCGATGGTCCGGAAGTCCATAAAAAATGCGCTGATCTTGACGTTCGCTTCTGTATCCCCAAACCGGTGAAACAGGAACAGCTCTT
>JAAYYJ010000410.1 GCA_012515455.1 Oligosphaeraceae bacterium | reverse complement strand
AGTGCCCGCCACCAGACCTGAGAATTTTTCTCCAGGTGTTTGGCCAGCAGCAACGAGCATTTGATGAGATATGTGGCAAACACTCCGGCCAGCAATCCCAGGAGCAGATAGTACTGCAGCTGATCATAGCTCCAGACCGGTGCGAGTTGCACAAAAGAACTGCTGCTCCAGATTGCCGCAGCCACCACTGATCCGGTGGCGGAGGCAATCAGCAGCGGCACCAGCACGGAGTAGGAAAAAGTCGGCAGGAGCACCTCGCAGGCAAACATGGTCCCGGCCACCGGACTGGCAAAAACAGCGGCAATGCCGGCCCCGCCTCCGCAGGCCAGCAGCAGGACCTTCTGATCCCGGTTCAGCCGCAATAACTTGGCCAGATTCGAACCGATGGCCGAGCAGGTCAAGGCAATCGGGGCTTCCAGACCGGCAGAGCCCCCCAAGCCGACGGCCATGCCGCTGGTGAAAATATGCCCGAAGGTATGATAGAAGGGAACGTCACCATTCCCGTTGTGAGTGCTGTAGATTACCCCGGACAGGCCTTTTTCATAATACTTGCGCCGAAAAACCCAGCGCACCAGGATCAGGCAGAGGAAAATGCCTGCCACCGGCAGCGCGGGCGCGGCCCATACCATCCCGGGCCGCCAGGCAACCAGACTGGCAGCAAACTCGCGGCATGCGTAAGCGATGCTCTTGAGAACCACCGCAGCCAAACCGGCAACCGCACCCGTAAGTGCACATAAAAATAGCAGCAACCCTTTGTTCATGAAATAGTTGCCTTAATAAAGACAAGAAAAAAAACCAGCGATTCACCACAAGGCCAGCATCGCAACCGGGCAGAAGACCGTGCCGGATTATTCCAGCGGAGTTATTTTCACCGCAATGCTCTGAGTGAATTCGGGCAGCCGGACACTGACTGGCTCCCCCCCGGCGCTGACTTTTACATGCTGTTGCTCCCGGATGTTGCCATTCTGGCAGTCCCAGATCACCTGAGTGTAGTCACCGGGCGCCAGGCTGATTCCGGTCAGCACCCGGTCCTTCTGGGGTTGCGGCAGGAGATTCTCCTGCTCGGAGTAGAAATAGTCGGTATCGAACAGCCAGGCGTAATAACGGTCAGCAGAGTACATCTCATTTACCGACAGGGGCGCATCCGCCATGGCATAATTCCTGAGACTCAGGCCTCGGCGGTCCTCGTGGGCCGCAAAACGGCTGATGCTGCGGTAATGCTGATACAAATCCTTGTCCTCCAGCAGCGCGAACCACCAGTACAAGGGCAGGATGGCCGACTCATTGAACAACCCGGTCCACAGACCGATCTCCACTTGCCGCATCAGATTGCCCATACTGTCCGCGTACGACGAACCGCCGAATTCGGTGATCACCATCGGCTTCGCCCATTTGCGGGCGTAACTGACCCCGGTCCGCAGCATTTCCACCAGTGCCTTCGTACCGCCCCCCAGGGAATAATAAGCGTCCGTGGTCAGAAAATCCAGCTCCGGCAAGGTCGCGATGGCATCATTGATGCGATGGTATCCCAGCATCCAGTGCGTGTTCACCGGATGCTGGTAGATGTCGATGCTCTTCAGGAATGCCCCCATCTCAGCATGCCAGGCTGCGACACTGGGATGGTGGTAGAATTCGATAGTCGGGCCAGTCAGATCGACCTCGGTGAACAGCTTCCAGGTCAGGAGATGGTCGCTCGCCCCCCAACGGGAAACAATATACCGGGCGACATTGCGGAAAGCCTCCTTGGCCTTCTCCGAGGTGTAAAAATCCTCACATTGTTCCAGGAATCCCCCGCAATTGACATTGTAGGGATTGCGTTCCCATTCGGTATCATAGACCATCCCGAATTTGCCGTGGTTGTTCAAGGCCAGAATCAGATAGATGTCATTCTCCTCAGCCAGCTTGAGGATATAGTCGAGCATCCAGGCCCGGTACTGGTTGTAATGTCCCACGCCATGGAAGCCCGGCGCGTCGTTGATCCACTCCAGCGCCAGCCACCAGGACGACATCCAGACCTCGACCACATTGATGCCCTGCTGGCGATATTTGCGGAACAAATGCTCATAAGCCGACAGCCCCATATCCTGCCAGTT
>JAAYYJ010000409.1 GCA_012515455.1 Oligosphaeraceae bacterium | reverse complement strand
GACTGGCAGGGGTCCGCACCCAACAATTCCAACCGGGCGAACTGGATTTGGGGCCGGGCCAGGCATGATGGCGGAGCCAATTATGTCATGCTGGACGGACATGTCAGTTATTACAAAGCGCCTTCGCCCTGTTACACCCCGATGCGCAGCCGTAGTGGCCCGCATGGCGGGAATGACATCAATGCCCAGGAGTCAGTAGCCCGGTTCTACCCCTTTAAGAAAATGTATTGATTTCCAGCCCTGCGATGGGGCTTCGTAATTGACCGGCGCACTGTTTTGCCTCCATTGCTTAAAAACCACCAGGGATTTCTCATGATGCAGCATGCTCTCCGTTGTTTTGTCATCCTGCTGGCCACCAGCAGTGCAGTTATTTCTCTGCGCAGCCAGGAATTTAGCCAGCTGCCCAATGGTCTGCTGCAGCTGGAGAATGAATTTTTGCGGGTGCAGATCAATCCTGCCTGGAATGGCCGCATCAGCAGTTTTTATGACAAAGTCAGGCAGCTGGAATACACTGATCCGGCCTGGGATTCCGGGATCATGGTAGATTTGCATTGGCAGGAGCGCTTCAACGCCAGTGCGAACATCCGGGACGCCTGTACCTTCGAGGTGCTCCCGGGCGGAGTCAAACTCACTCGCCAGCCCCGGGGCAAGGAGACATATCAGTGGCTGAGCCTGAGCAAGACCTACCGCCTGGCGGCAGCCGCACCGAACCTCCAGGTCAGCTATGAGCTGGAGGTCAATCCGAATGCCATGCAGGATATCAGCTACTGCCCCTGGCTGCATCACGATGTCCGGGTCAAAAACCGGGACGGCAGGATGTACATCCCCACCCAAAGCGGTGTCAAGGAGATCGCGTATTCCTCCGCCAAGCCGCTGAACGAATCCTTCCACTATGACCTGCAAGACGGCTGGAGCGCATACCTTCTGCCCGACGCCCAGACCGGAGTGTTGCTGGATGTCGAGTATCCCGACTTGATGTGCCTGTACAACTGGCAGGGCAGCGTCGGCAATACGTTGGAGCATCTGTTCCGGTCCCAGAAGGTCCCCTGCGGCAAGAGCTTCCTGGCCGAATGCAGCTTCACGGTTTTCGCAGGCTTGAGCCGGGTTGACGGCGGTAACGGCGAGCTGTGCGGCGAACTGGAATTAACCAGCCAGGCTCTGCAGGGCTTCCGGCTGTATTCCGCTTCCCCCCTCAGCGGCAAATACGAACTGTACTGCCGGGAATTGCCGGAACTCCTGGAGAACAAAATTGCCGAAGGTACTGTATCGTTGCCAGGCCGGACGGCAGTACGCATTCCCAGTCAGCAGCAGCTCCCGGCCGGAAAGACCTGTGAGATCACCTGCCGCCTGATCTCCGCGGCCGGACAGCAGGTGCTGACCCTGCGTGCGCTGAATCAGCCGGTACCACCTGCCGATTATGCGGTTCCACCTGCAGAGCCCCGCCGCGGCGATGATCGGGAACGCTTCGGCCAGGTCATTCTCGATGCCTCGGACCGGCAGGATTGCTTCAGCTGGGATTTATCGCTGCCCCCCAACGGCGGGCGGCCCTGGCTGCAAAAATACAGCCGCGGGCGGATCAAGCTGCTGGTCCTGACAGATGTAATTGGCGGTCGGGAAGTGACTGAACTGGCCAACCGGATGGATGCCCAGGTCAGCACCTGCACTTTTTCCAGCAACGGCCATCTGAAATGGCACAACATCTGGGGCCATGCCGGCGGTGCAGGTGAGACCAATCTGTACCTGGAGGAACTGCTGAAACAGGATTACGACTGCATCGTTTTGGGCGGCATGCAGATCACGACCATCAACCAGCACAACCGCCAGCGTCTTTCAGAAATGGTCCAGAACGGCACTGGCCTGGTTGCAGTGATGCCCTACAAGATTCCGGCGGACTGCCAGGCGCTTTTCCCGGCCACCCCACAGCTGGAAAAAAGCCTGCACCCGCCCCAGGGCAGCCTGCCGCCGGCACAGTCTTTCGTGGTCGCGCCGACGGCAGCAGCATACCGCGCGCTACCGCTGGCGGACATGCCCGCCATGCTGCGCTTCCCGTATCAATCCAGCCAGGCCCTGGTCACTGCCGACGGGCAGCCCTGGTACTGCCAGGGGGAGTACGGCCAGGGCCGCACCGCATTGTTCGCCTGGCTGACCGGCCGGCCCGACAATTTCAACAGTTGCGGCTTGGCCCCCTTTATGCCCGAAGAGGTGCCTTTCCCATTCCAGAACTACATCTATGGCAGCTTGATCAAAAGCGTGCTCTGGGCCTGTCGCCGGGAGACCACCCTGCTCGAGGAACTGCAGGTCGAAGACGGTGCGCTGGTGCTCAGCCTCAACAACCAGCTCAGCAATGCTGGCGAGCTGGAGATTGAACTCTCTGCCACCCACCAGAGCGGCCTGGCCCTGGAAACCCAAAAAATCAGCCTCACCCTTCCGGCCGGCCGCAGCCGGCAGCGCCTGCCCCTGGATTATCCTGCTCTGCAGGGCCGGACCTGGTTGGAAGTCCGCCTGCGTCAGCAGGGCTACGACAGTGATTTCGGCGGCCTGGCCTGGCAGAATGACAACCCTCTGAAGATAATCGCCTGTGATTTTCCGGCGCAGCCATATCTGGAAGACAGCGTGCTGCCCCTCAGTCTGCAGACCTCGCAGCCGGCTCAGATCACGGTGACCATCACGGACCAGCTCGGGCGGGAATGCGTGCGTCAGGAGGGCGCCACTGCGGCGGACGGCAAGCAGAATCTGGAATTGCCCCTGCGCCATCTCTATGTCCAATACGCCCGCATCACGGTAGAAGTGCGCGACCAGCAGGGCCGGCTGTGTGACCGCCGGATTTCCGGCCTGGACCTGGTGCGCAAAGTCGATCAGCAGCGCAGCTGGGACCAATTCCACCTGATGCTCAGCTGGAGCTACCGCATCGACCGGCAGATGCCGTTCTTCCATTTCCCGCTGCGGCGGGCGGCCCTGAATGAGATGGGCGTCACCCTGGGGCTGTTCCATGGCACGCCGGTGGGCTGGGGGCCGGAACCGCAGCGCTGGCTGCTGGACAACCGCTACGGGGAAGGCTCGCAGCTGGTCATGGAATCTTTGGCCCGCGTCCGCGGCAACGACCAGAACGGCCGGCGTTACCCCAGTTTTGACTACCGCGCCGGCCGGCAGGCCGAAATCAAAGCTATCCAGCAGAAATACAACGACACCCGCGACAAGGTGCATCTGCACCGCGACCCGCAGCTGGACTGCCCTGATTATCTGGCCCGGCAGAAGGAGGCCCTGCGGCAGTGGTTGCCAGAGCTGCAGCAGCACCATCCCTTTATGTATGACCTGGGCGACGAAATGTCGTACACCTATTTCAACACCCCGGTCGATTTCGATTTCTCACCTGAGTCTTTGCAGCGCTTCCGCGACTGGCTGCAACCACAGTACCAGAGCCTGCAGCAACTCAACCAGGAATGGCAGCGCGAATTCCCGGATTGGTCTGCGGTGCAGCCGGAGACCCTGCTGGAGGCCCGCGAGCGCGGCGTCTATACCGGCTGGGCCATGCACAAGCTCTACAACACCACCGTCTTCAGTGGTTATCTGCGCATGGTCGCCGACACCATCCGGGAATGCGACCCCGGGGCCCTGATCACCATCTCCGGCACCCAGGACCCCAATCCCTACAATGCTTATGACTGGACGCAGCTGATGCCGATCTTCGACTCGATGTCGGCTTATACCCGCGACGGCCTGCCGGAAATCTACCGCTCGTTCAAAAAAATTCCGACCATGGGCTGGGTGGGTTACGGCAGCTCTGCGGACACGATGTGGAAGCAGATTTGGGACAACGTCTACAACGGCCATTACGGGGTCGCGCTTTACAACGAGACCGTGCTACTGAATCCCGACCTCACTCTGACGCCTGACGGCCTGGCCATCAGGGATGCGACCAAAGCCTTGCGCGAGGGTATCGGGACGCTGATTTACAACAGTGAACGGGAAAAACCCAGCGTGGCGGTGCATTACTCCCAGACCAGTGCCATCGCTGCCTGGATCGACAACCGGCAAAAAATCTTCCCCGCGGTACGCGGCACCTGGCTGGAGCTGCTGAAGGGCTTGGGCTGCTCCATTAAATTCCTCTCCAGCCGTGAGATTGAGGGAGGCGGCTTGTTGCAGGGTGGCTACCGGGCAGTAGTGCTGCCGCTCTCCGGGGCTTTGTCGGCCGCGGAAGTTCAGGCCCTCACAGGGTTCGTGGAACAAGGCGGGCTGCTCTGCGCCGATGCGCAGCCCGGTCGCTACAACGAACGCCTGGTCAAGCTGCCCGAGCCGGCACTGCCAGCTCTCCCACAGGCAATTCTGCTGGCGGAGCCGCTGCTCGCGACCGGCTCAAACCAGGAGATGGAGCAGCTGCGCCAGAGATTGCACCAGAGATTGTTGGCCAGCGGAGCCATCCCGCCGCAGCCGGCGGCGGCGGTCACGGCCGGCGAAGCAGACTTGCATTTCTTTGAGCTCTGCCCGGCCGGCGGCAAAATCGTGGCGCTGTTGAGCCGCAGCGCGGCGGAAGTCGCCCTGACCCGCAACTCCGGTGAGTATTTCTACGACTGCCTGTCCGGGCAGGAGCTTCAGGACCTCAAAGTGGCTCTGCCGCCCTCCCGCCCCGCGGTATTCTGCCGTCTGCCCTACCGGGTCTCAGGGCTTGAGGTCACGGCCCGGCGCACGGATGACGGCATAGCCTTGCAGGCCGCTGTGCAGCCGGAACCAGGAGCGGCGTTGCGGCATGTGCTGCGCTTTGCGGTCAGCCGCCCGGGTGGTCCGGTGTTGCGTCACTACAGCAAGGTTCTGGAGGCGCCGGCGGGGCGGGCGGAGCATGTCTTCCATCCTGCCTTGAATGAGCGCGGCAACTGGAATATCGCGGTAGTGGATGTGCTTAGCGGTGTTCGCCAGGATGTGACTGTCGAGTGGTGATGCGGCTGGCTGGTGCAGGAGGATACGAGCAATGTTTAATCAAGCCAGCCGGCTGCTGCCGGCGGTGCTGGTCCTGCTGACTGGACTGGTATTGCGGGGCAGTGAATTCCAGGTCTATCACTATTGCAATTTTGACGACCCGGCGCTGAGTTTCCCGGATGCGGTCAGCTGTCCGCTGTATGCCGGGAGCCAGGGACCGCCGCCCAGCCCATTTTTTCTGGCCCGCACCCGTTCGGTTGCCGGTGAACGCCTGCGCCTGCCCCTGCAATGGATAACTGAGGGTGCGGCATTCAACGGCAGCGGCCGCTCCCTGAGCTTCCGCCCCAGCCCGGAATTGCATGTAGCCATGCAGTTGGAAAACCTCGGTGACATCCCCTCGCAACCTGGTATGTTTGTGTCCTTTCAGGTTTTTGTGCCTGCAGATGGCCCGGCCTCGTTTACCTTCAATACCTGGAATTATGAAAATAAGGTCAACCGTTATCTGCCGGTGCGAGTCATTCCCGGGCAATGGAATTATCTGAAATTCGCGGTCAACGGTGCGCATTTCCTGCCCGATGGGAATATCTTCCGCTATTTTACCTTCTACAACGACAACTGGCCCCGCGAGCGCAATTTTTATCTCGATGAGGTTGCGGTCTGGCGGGGGTTGAATCCCCATGCCGTGGTGCCGGTCGAACAGCTGTCGGTACGCTCGGAGCCGTCCGGGAACCACCTCAGCTGGCAGCCGCCCGGGCGGCATCCGCTGCCGATAGTCTCCTATGAAATCTATCGCGGCACGGTACCGGACTTCCCTCTCCAAGCGGCCACACTGATCAAGCGCACCAGCGCACTGAGTTATTTTGACCAGTATCTGCTCCGGGATGGCTACTATTATCAAGTGTTGGCCCGAGATTGCTCTGCCGATTGAATGGCAAGGGCAGCAGCGCATCCGAAAAACACCACCCTGACCAAGACCCGGGCTTGCAAAGTCGCCATTCCGGTGTAAGTTTATAACCTGACTGTATGCAATCCGGCGCACTTGGTGTCTTTCCTGGGGATAGAGTCAAACAAGCGAGGCGATACTATGCACTTGGTAAGCATTCTTCTGGCGGTTGCGCTTTACTGCTGCCTGTCCGGCTGCCAGACTGTGACCAACCCAGCTGGAGAAACCGCCGGCGGCCTGCCCGGCAGCCAGGTGCTGCTGCTGAATCGGCTGGCTGATCCGGCCCGCTGGTCGACAGCGGAATGCACGGTTGACAGCGCGCCGGTAAGCGGGGAGCAGCAGCCGGTATTGCATTTGCACATTCCGGTGGACCACCAGGGCGGCGAAGCCAAGCACCCGGTTGGCTGGCCGCGCATTTACTTCACTACCCTTGACGGCGAGTCCGAGTGGTTCGCCTACGACACTTTCACTTTTGCCCTCCATACTCAGGTCAGCCGCCCGGATATGGAGAAGATACCCTTGAGCTTTACGGTGTTCTGCGGCAGTAAGTCCTTCAGCCAAAGCATCAGCGCCCGGCATGGCGAATGGATGCAGATCAGCATCCCCTGCGAAAAACTGCCCGCTCCGGGGAGGGTCACTGGGTTGCGGGTGTCGATTGAAGAATCTAAATACAAGCATCTCGATGTCCTGGATTTCAAGCTGAGCGAATTCCGTCTCAGCCGCAGTCCGGATTGTGAGATTACCGACCTGTTCGTCGGCGTGCCGCAACGCGGCAACGGGCTGCAGCTGCCGCTGAGCCTGAAGGTCACCGGTGCAGGCTCGGATCAGCCCCGGGGGGTGCCGCTGCAAATCAGCCAGGGGGAGCGGATTTTACGTCTCGAGACCCTGCCGGTCAGACGCGGGGATTTCTCCCTGCTCCTGGATTTGAGCGAATTGCAGCTCCAGGCCGGGCAATATACCCTCACCGTTTTTCCTGGGCAGAGTGCTAAAACTCTGACCCGCGCTTTTGAATTGAAGTAACCTGCCCCCCGGAATGCCGTCGGGGGGGCCAGTGCCAGCCTCCCGCCGGCACCATCATCGCAACGCGAAAATACCTCTAGGAGTGAATTGCATGAAGCATCAATGTCTTGTGGTTCTGATTGCCCTTGCCTGCACCTTGTCAGCCTTGGCAGCGGACAAGGTCGCCTATCTGAATATGGAGAAGGTCTTTGAGGGATACTACAAGACCCTGCAGGAAAACTACCAGTTCGAGCTGCAAAAACAGGATTTCGAAGACCGGTTGCAGCTGATGCAGGAGGAGTTTCAGAATTCCCTCAAGGAGGCGCAGAAGGCCGATGCCGACAGCAAGAACGAACTGCTGAGCCAGTCCGCGCGCGAGGAGAGCAAGCGCAAGGTCGGTATGATGATGGAGCGCCTGCAGGCCAAGCGGGAGGAGCTCATGAAGTTTCGGCAGGAAGGATATCAGAAGCTGCAGAGCACCCGCGGCGTCACCGAAGAGGGACTGATTAAAGACTTGACGGATCAGGTCGAAAAATTTGCCCAGGACAAGGGCTACACTCATGTTTATGAAGTATCCGGCCGTTCCTTGAACCGGGTGCCGTTTTTGATGGTATATCCCAAAGATCAGGAAATTACCGAGGATGTGGTATTGCTGATCAACCGCGGACACGAAAAAGAGCTTCAGGAGAGCAAAGAGAAAACCGAGGCACTGAAGAAGAAGAATGCCGACCGGAGCAAAGCTGCCGGCGAGGCCCAGCTGCCCTGATTCGGACCCGGCAGGCGGCACCGCCTGCCGTTCCAGCTTAATTCCCGCAGCCTAAAGTGAGCATGATGCTGATAGAAAAAACCGCAGATGAGATTGCCGCCCTGGTGCACGGCCAATTGACGGGCAACTGCCCCCACTCCCTGCAGGGAGTCGCAGCGCTGTCCGAGGCAGCACCGCAGGACGTATCCTTCCTGGGCAATGCAAAATATCGTGAGCAGGTGATGCCCTCACAGGCGGGGGTGGTGCTGGTGCCCCCGGATTTCCAGACCCCGCCGCCAGAAGGCCGGGCTTGGATCGTCTGCCCGGACCCGTCCGAGGCTTTCTCCCGCGTAGTGGCGGTGTTTACGCCCCCGGCACCGGAATTTTGTCCTGGTATACATCCCAGCGCGGTAATCAGCGCCAGTGCCCAAATTGGCTCCGGGGTACATATCGGCGCCGGGGTGGTCATTGATGACGAGACGGTCATCGGCGACCATTCGGTCATTATGGCCAATGTCTACATCGGCCGGCAGTGTGTGCTGGGCGAGCATTGCTGGCTGTATCCGAATGTGGTCATCCGGGAGCGCTGCCTGCTGGGCAGGCGGGTTATTCTGCATCCCGGGGTGGTCATCGGTGCAGATGGCTTCGGCTACAAATCCGGTCCCCAGGGGCATGAGAAGATTCCTCAAGTCGGCATAGTACAGCTGGACGACGAGGTTGAGATCGGTGCGAATGCCTGCGTTGACCGGGCCCGTTTCGGCCGCACCTGGATCAAAGCCGGCAGCAAGATCGACAACCTGGTCCAGATCGGCCATAATGTCGAGATCGGGCGCAACGCCATGATCGTGGCTCAGGTCGGCATTGCCGGCAGCACTCAGCTGGGTGACGGCGTGGTAGTGGCTGGCCAGGCCGGACTGGCCGGGCACCTGAAAATCGGCTCCGGCAGCATTATTATGGCTCAGGCCGGGGTATCCAAGGATTTATCTGCGGGCTCGGTGGTGTTCGGTTGTCCAGCCATGGACCGGCGTGAATATGCCCGTCAGCAGCTGTATATTGGCCGTCTGGAGAAGATGAATGCTGCTCTGAAGCAGCTGCAGGCGGAGATTGAGCAGCTGAAAAAATCCCTCCCCCCGCCCCTGGCATAGCACCGGATGGGATACGCAGGCCCTGCCGGGCAGGAAAAATCCGCCGGGAGATACTATTTGCAGATGGTGCGGGATGGCCGCGCTGATCCTGCCTTGTGCCGCTTATAGGCGGTGGCCTTGGCACTCCCAAAAAAGGCGCGAAGAGCGGAATAGTGCTCTTCGCGCCTGGGTTAGGCCTGAGTTTTACAGCGGCAGTTCGGTATATTTTGCATGCCGGGAGGAAAGCATCTCGACGCCGTCGTCGGTGATTCGGGCTCCGTTTTCCCAGCGCAGTCCGTAACGGTTGCTGTCATAGAAGAATGTATCCACCTGGTAGGTCATATTCTTCTT
>JAAYYJ010000408.1 GCA_012515455.1 Oligosphaeraceae bacterium | reverse complement strand
TCGCGCAGTAATGATATTTGCCCTGAACGGCGCCTCTTCGGCGACAATCTATCACCAATCTTCGCGCAGTAATGATATTTGCCCTGAACGGCGCCTCTTCGGCGACAATCTATCACCAATCTTCGTGCAGTAATGATATTTGCCCTGCTGCCGGGGCTGGCACGGCGTGGGCTGGCTCACAAGCACTCCAGCAGGGCGAGGGCATGGTCCCGGGTCATACAATGTCTGCAGGAGCTTGTCTCGCCTACGGGTGCCGGGCCGGTTGCAATATTAGAGATGTATGCTGTGAAAACCGCGCTCATGTCCGGCCGGCATTGTCAAAACCCGGTCTCCGGTTTATATTAATGACTGGAGCAAGAGCATCATCGGGACGGGGCACGGCTAATGGTTTACTGCCACCCAGGCAGTTATGAGCTGGGGCTGGAGGATGTATCGCCACGCGGACTGATGCAGAAGAAAGATTATGAAAATCATCATCATCGGTGCCGGCGAACTCGGTTGTCTGCTGGCCGAGAGACTAAGCGCGTCAGCTAATGACATCACCATTATCGACTTCTCCCGGGAGGGCTTCACCCGGCTGCGGGACAAGCTGGATGTGATGACCCTGGCCGGCGACGCTACCAATATCGAGATTATGAAGAAGGCCGGCATCGAGCACGCTGATCTGCTGCTGGCGGTCAGCGGCGATCAGGCGGCTAATATCCTGGCCTGTCAGATTGCCGGACATTTCGGAGTCAAAAAATCCATCTGCCGGCTGTATTCCTTCGAGGTATTTTCGGAAAAAGACGGTCTGACGCCGGAGTTCTTCGGCATTGGCCGGGCTTTCTCTTCCCCGGCTGAGTGTGCCCGCAAGGTGCTGGATGTCCTGCACCGCAGGATCGTTCTGGAACGGGTGATTTTTTCCAATCCGGATGCGACCATGGTGACTACGGTAATTTCCCCCAATTCCCCCTTGAAGGGTCTGCGAATCAAGGATTTGCCCGGGGTGGAGATTCTCAACAACATCCGCTTCGCAGCCCTGGTGCGCGGTCATCAGCTGATGTTCCCGCATGGTGAGACAGTGCTGTTCCCGAACGATAAAATCTATGTCGCGGGGCGCCGGGATTACGTCGAGGATTTCCTCAACAGCGCCTCGGAGGAAACGGATTTGAAGAAGCAGCTGGTGATTATCGCCGGTGCGACCAGGCTGTGCGAAATCATCGCCCATGATGTCTTGAAAACCGGCATGGCGGTGCGGGTGATTGAGAGCTCTGCCGAGGCCGCGGAGCAGTTCCTAACCCGGATGCCTCCCGGGGTGATGGTGGTGCAGGGTTCGGCCACCGACAAGGAGGTCCTGAATGAGGCCGGCATTGACTGCTGCGATACTTTTGTCAGCACTGCGGATGATGATGAGAACAGCATCCTCTGCTGCATCATTGCCAAACGCCTGGGGGCCCGCAAAGTGATTGCGGTGACTCATAAGCCAGAGTACATCAGCATTGTCCCGGTGATGGATGTCATTGACTGCGGTTTTAATTCCACCTTGGTGTCGGTTAACACCGTCTTCCGGCTGATGGAGGAAGGCACCATCCGCATTGACTCCCGGCTGCAGGCCTTCCAAGCCTATCTCACGGAATTCACTGTCAAGCCCAATGCGCAGCTGGACGGGAAGCTTCTCAAAGACTGCCGTCTGCCAACAGCGCTGGTGCTGGCCATGATTTTCCGGGGCAACGAGGTAATCACTCCGGCCGGCAGTACTATGCTGCAGGCGGGCGATGTGGTGGTGACGATTGTCACGCCGGCCTCAGAACAGCAGATCAAGCCTTTTTTCGAATAGAGCTATCGGATGAATTATCGCGCCATAGTGCATGTGATCTCAATGCTGCTGGTTTTTCTCGGCCTCGGGATGGTCTCCGCCGGGACGGTGTCACAGTTGCAGCATGACGCTGCCAGCTGCAGCGAGGGATTTTTCGTTTGTGCGAGCTTGACGCTGGTTGTCGCCCTGCTGGGGGGCCTGATTTCTCGCCGCCGGAAAGGTGAACGAGAATATAAAACCGGTGTCCGGGAGGGCTTTGCCGCGGTCGCTTTCTCCTGGCTGCTGGCCTCGGTTTTCGGAGCCCTGCCGTTCTATTACATCGCTGGCATGCCTCCCGCGGATGCCATCTTTGAGACGGCGTCCGGGCTGACCACCACCGGTGCCAGCGTGATTGCCGAGACCCTGACCCTGCGTCACGGGCAGTTGCTCTCCGGCGGTTTGGAGAGTCTGCCGGACGGGCTGCTGTACTGGCGCTGCATGCTGAACTGGTTTGGGGGGGTCGGGATTGTGTTTTTTGTGCTGCTGATCCTGCCGCTGATGAATTATGGCAAGAGCAATCAGCTGTACAATGCCGAGGTGCCCGGATTGAAGACAGGCAGCGATCAGCTTACTCCGCGACTGCTCAGCTCAGTGCGCCTGATTCTGGGGGTATATATGCTGCTGACTTTTCTAGCCACGGCGGTGTATTGGCTGGGGGGCATGGAGGTCTTTGACGCGCTCTGCCATGCGTTTGCCACGGTCTCCACCGGCGGCTTCTCAACCAAGTCCAACAGCATTGGACATTATCAGAACGCATTCCTGCAGTGGAGCGTGATATTCTTCATGTTCATCTCCGCCTGTAATTTTTCCCTTATTGTCAAGGTGTTCATTACCAGGAAATTCCTTTTCTTCGTGGATGAGGAATTCCGCGTCTTTGTCTATCTGACCGGTGGTTCGTCGGTGCTGGTGGCGCTGCTCTTGTATGCGAACTGCCCGGCTGGCATCCCGGGCATGAACGGCACTATTTCCAGGAGCGTGGAGCCATTTCTGCGCACCGCCTTCTTCCAAGTCACCAGTCTGATCTCCACCACCGGCTTTGCGACCTCGGACTATATGCAGTGGGGCCTCTCGCCGGTGTTGCTGATTCTGTGGTGCATATTGTTTCCCTGCGGCTGTGGCGGCAGCACCGCCGGCGGCATCAAATGCTCTCGGTTTATCGTGATCTTCAAGCAGATGCACTCTGAAATCAGGCGCTGCCTGTTTTCCCGTACCTTAAGCGATGTGCGTTTGAGCGGCCACCGCATTGAGCAGCCGCTGGTCAACAAGACCATGGCCTTCGTGCTACTGTATCTGCTGGTGTTCCTGGGCGTGGCTGTGACGTTGACCTTTTTGGTCGAGACTGATCTGCAGACCGCCTTTGGCGCCGCACTCGCCTGTCTGAGCAATGTCGGCCCCGGCTTCGGCGCGGTTGGGCCAGTGGGGAATTACGCTTGGCTAAGTGCACCGGCCAAATATCTGCTGGTGCTCACGATGATTGCCGGCCGTCTAGAACTGTATACCGTGCTGGTGCTGTTCCTGCCTGCTTTCTGGAAGAGATAATAACCTTGCCGGAATGCCTTCCGGCAAGAGCGGTAAATTATATGTATTTGAGACAATTTTATATATTTTTGTAGTTAATATTTGTTTGTAAAGCATAGTTATAAAATTATTTTATATATATTACTGAAATTAAGGGTATGCCCCGCGCCGCTGTTTTCTGGTCTCTCGGCGGTTGGGACCTGCCAGTA
>JAAYYJ010000407.1 GCA_012515455.1 Oligosphaeraceae bacterium | reverse complement strand
GCCGCTTTCGCCGGTGATCAGCACCGTGGTTCGGGCTTCTGCCACCTGCCGGGCTTCCTCCAGCAGGTCAAGCATGGCTTGGGAATTCCCCACGATGCCGTCCGGCACGCCCTGCTGTTCATCCAGGGCTGCCCGCAGCTGCAGATTCTCCCGTTTGGTCCGGATGGTGTCCAGCCCCCGCTCAATCATCATTTCCAGGTCATCGAGATTGACCGGCTTGGTAAGATAGTCATAGGCGCCCACTTTCAAGGCCTCGATAGCGGTCTGCACTGATCCATACGCGGTCAGCATGATAATCAGAGGCGCATTCTCCCAGGAACTCACCTCGCGAGTGAACTCCATGCCGTCCAGCCCCGACATGCGCAGGTCGGTAAGCACGATGTCCACCGGCTGGTCCTTCAGCAGACGAAGGCCTTTCAGAGCATCTTCAGCCAGCAAAACATCATACTTCTCGCCAAAAAACTGAGCCAGACCAACCCGGGTGTTACGCTCATCATCAATAATCAAAATTCGTGCTTTGGCCATAAAATCTGCTGCGCGTTAAGGAATCCAAGGTTACAGTAGGCGGCTTTCAGGGGCTAACGAAGGGTCTCGCCGGCTCAGAGGTGCCGGCGGCGCTGCTCTCGCAGGCGATCTGGCGGATGATTCTGGCATGCCGGGGCAGGCTGATGGTAAAGCTGGCACCCTGCCCCGGTCTGCCTTCAATGGCCAATTCTCCGCCATGCGCATGCACGATGCGGTCGACGATCAACAAGCCCAGACCGGTGCCGCTGCTCTTGGTGGTGAAATACGGTTCCATGATCCGGCTGATTTCACTGTCGCTCAGGCCCTTGCCGGAATCGGTGAATTTCACATGCACATAGACGTCGTCGACACTGCAGAGGATTTGCAGCAGCCCGCCATCGGGCATGGCCTGGAAGGCATTCTTGATGATATTGAAGAAAGCCTGGGTAAGCTGTCCGGCATCTCCAGCCAGCACGGGGATAGTATCGGGGAACGAGACCTCGACCTTGACGCCCTTGCTTTCGATTTCCGGGCGCATAAAGCCGATCGCATCACTGAGCAGTTTGCGCAAGTCCAATGCCGTCAGTTCCAGCTGCCCCGGGCGAACCGCATTGAGGAAATTCTTGACAATGGCATCCAGGCGGGCGATTTCCTGGCCGGCGATTTCCACGAAATCCTGGACCGCATCTGCAGATATGGCCTCAGGCGTCTGCTGCAGCTTCCGCTTCAGAATTTGCAGATGGATGCCCAGGCTGTTCAGTGGATTGCCCAGTTCGTGTGCGACCCCGGCCGCCAGTTGGGTGATGGCCTTCACCTTCTGAGTCTCAAGCGTCTGCTCAGTCGCCTGGTACGTCTCAGTCACATCATGAAAAATCAAAGTCGCCAGCGGCAGTCCGCGCTTGTTCATGTCGGGACGCTCCGCCACCGGCATCAGATAAAAGCTCAGCAGACGCCGTTCAGGATAAAACACCTCGAGCTCACGACGGGAAAAACGCCCCCAGTTCTCCGGCGCGACCTGCAGCAGCTCATCCCAGGCGAACTGCTTGAAATATTTACTGATGTACTGCCCGACCGCATTCTCTTTGATGCCGAAAAAATTCAGCGCCGCAGTGTTGATGATGCGGATGCGCAGAGTGTTGTCAATGACAATAATCCCCTCCCGGATGGAATTGAAAATACCCTCCAGAAATCCTTTCTCCTGCATCAGCCGCAATAAATACAGCTGCAGGCTGGAAGGGTCCAGACGATCCAGACGATCAACCATCCGGTCATAAAAATTCTTGCTCGAGTTTTCCACTGCTGCGGACCTCAAACTGCTGAAGCTTCCTGACGGCAGCGGCACCATGCCGCCGCTTGATAATGTACTGCATTATTCAGAAGTTGCGCAATTTTGGCACAGTTTTTTTCTTAATCTTTTCCAGGCCGCGATTTTCCGCCGGGTGTTGCGCCATAATTTGGCCGTCAATTCACGTCCCGCCAGGTAAATTCCCAGCAGCAGCATCAGCCAGGAGAATACATATACCGCAGTCGCCGTCCAGAGATAAATAATTTTTCCGCTCAAGCCGTGCAGGAGTACGCACAATGCGGCCCCTCCGATTCCCATCGGGGTATTGGCCAGGAGGAGGCAGAATGCGATTTTGCAGTTATAGGACGCGCACGCATCTTTGGGCATCCGGCAGATTCTCAGCAGGAGCAGACACAGCCCCGGCGGGGAAATCTGTTTTTTGTTCTGGTGCTCTTTCGGCTTCTTAGCCATGCCCCATGCCTCCGCAGAAATCCAGCCCCGCCCGGAGGTAGGCCAGCAGGGCCGGCACCGCGGTCTCCACCCGCAGAACAAAGCGTCCGATGGTAACTGCCTGCACACCCGCCGCCTGCAGAGCCTGCATTTCTTCAGCGCTGAAGCCTCCTTCCGGACCGATCCAGACCGCCACCTCGCCGGGGCGGGGGTGACCGCACTGCCCCCCGACCGCGGTGGCAGTTCCGGCTGGCGCCCCGACGAAGCCTCTTTTCGGAGCGGCTGCCAGGGCGGCGGAGAAATCCTGCGGCGGCAGCAATTCCGGCAGTCTGGGGTTGATGGCCTGTTTCGCCGCTGTAATCATGGCTGCGGTCCAATTCTCTCCCGTCTGTTCCGGACGTGAAACCGCAAAGCGACAGATTACCGGCACCACGCGGAACACCCCCATCTCCACCGCCACCTTCAGCAGCCCCTCGAAATTCCGTCCCCGCGGCGGTGCGACATACAAATGCCAGCGCGGACTTTCTGGTTCCAGGGTTTTGCGGGTCAGCACCCGGCACCGGGCCTGCCGGCCTTCCGGCGGCAGCATTTCAGCCTCAGCCAGGGTTCCCGCTCCATCCAGCAGCTGCAGCCGGTCTCCATTCTGCAAACGCAGTACTTTCAGCGCATGACGACTCTCGTCAGGCGAAAGCTGAACCGTCTCACTGACGCCAGGAATGACAGGAGAAAAAAAACGGCGTGCCGACATTATGCGACCATACTGATCTGTGGTTGAAACTTGCCCGCGACAACTGCGGGAGGAGAGAACTCTTTACTGCCCCGACCATGGCACAGAATGGCGGATTCTGGCCTGGATGTCCGGGTCGGGCAAGGTCACTGCCTCCCGGCAGACCTTGTCCAGATAAGCAGTTTCCTGATACCAGTCGCAGAGCATAATCAGGTAGAGGTACTCATCGACTACTTCCTGCAATCGTTTCTGGCTGATTACCTTCGCGCCCCGGATTTCATCATGACTGCGGCGAACATAGTAGAAAGCCATGTCCAGCACTTCCTGCAGCGCGACCTCCTTCCAGGGAATCTCCAGGAACTCGCCGGCCGGGGCGCCAAGCTGACGCATTTTCAAGACCCCGGTATCCGAAAACAAAGTCAGAGTGCCTTTGACACGCCGGCCATTGCGCAGCCGCAGACCGGAATAATTGTCCGGCTGGTAGGGCAGTTTGCGCATTTTGCTGACCAGGTACTCCTTGTAGCTGGCAATAATCCGGATGCGTTCGCGCTCCTGCTCCTTGCACTCCTCTGGAATCAAAGCCATATACCCCTTGAGCTCCTCACGCACCCGGCGAAAATCGAAATCCTCTGGCCGGGGGCGGGCAGCAAGCATCGCCTCGTCCAGCTGGCAAGGCTTTAATTCCGGGTTGTCGGTTGCAGACGACTTGGTCTGTGACTCCTGGGCCCGGAGCAAATCGTGTTCCCGCAATTCTGCTTCCGACTGGGCCACCACCTGCGCTGCGGCCTGTGACTCGGCCTGCAGATCGACACCGGACAAAGTTTTGCTGCCGTAGTGTTTTTGCACAATCAGCGCCAGCAGTGCCAGAGCCAGCAGAATCAGCAGGACGATTATAATATTGATGGCCTTCCCGCCGCTGCTCCGGGGCGGGTGCACCAGTCGGACGGGACGGTTGGCGGCAGAGCGGCTGACCTTTAACCCCCCCTTGCGGCTCTTCTTGCGCCGCTGAGTCGCCTCCGGGCTGAGACTCAGGCGCTTACACACCGATTGGATGGTCTCATAACTGGCCGGGCGTGGCGCAGGAGTCAGGGACAGCATCTGCAGAATCAAATCCGAAAACAGCTTCGGCACGGCAGGATTGAAGGCACTCAGCGCAGCCGGAACAATCTCGCCCCTGCGCCAGGCCGCTTCCCGGCCAGCACAGGGCAGCACCCCGGTGGCATATTCATAGATGCAGACGCCGAGGCTGAAGATGTCGCCAGACACGGTGCCGGTCCGCGACCCGGGAACAAATTCCGGACAAGTATACGGACTGCCCTGGATATCCTTACCAATCGCCAGAGCCACGGCAAAATCGGTCAGGCGCGGCCCCCCGTCCTGGTCCAGAAGGATATTTTCCGGGATCAGATGGCCGTGGCAAATCCCTTTCCCGGCCGCATAAGACAACCCGTCACAGACCGCGCTGAAAGTTTGCAGGATGTCTGGCCAGTCGGATACACCACGCGGGTTGGCTTGGTTCAAGGCCTGACCGTTCACATACTGGGTGACGGCATAGACTATGCCGGACAAGGAGCCGCAGGAACACACCGGCACGATGTTCGGATGCATCAGCAAAGAAGTGCGACGAAAAACACCGAGAAATTCCTCTAGCGTCTCAGCCTGATACGGGTTGCCCGGATCAGCAGCCGGGGGCTGGGGCGCAGACGGAATCCATAACTGCTTTACGCACGACTCGCGGTCCAGAGTGGGGTCCAAAGCCCGGTAGACCCGCAACCCCGGCGACGACAGCAAGACCTCTTCCAGCAGAATGCTCTGGAACCATTGCGGCACCACCATCGCAGTACTGCACTTCGGACAGGCGATGTCGCTGAACGGCTCCAACTCACTCAGGTCCAGTTTCGTCCGGCAATGCGGGCATTGAACTTTTAACGGCAATGCTGCGGTTTCTGACATCGAAAGGGCCTCACCCTAAAATAATCACCGGAAATACTGAGGAAAAATACGACAAAAAAACTCCTGAAACCGGCGGTCTGACTTGTAAACCGGAAAAGAAGGAGTAAATTAATAGAACTGTCCTGAAAAGTACAGCACCTGTCTCCATCGTCTAGCGGTTAGGACACCGGGTTTTCATCCCGGCAACAGGGGTTCGATTCCCCTTGGAGATGCCAATTTGGCCCTATTATCAACGCCGGCACCCACGCCGGCGTTTTTTTATACCCAAAGAGCGCCCCCCGGGCAGCTCTTCCCGGCTGCCGCCGGCGCTGCAGACCGCCGTTTTCCCCCCTCGGGCTCAAAAAAAAAGCATGGCTCTCACCATGCTTTTTGGGGTTTGTCCGGTTTACCGGGCAGCTTTAGCCTTCTCGACCAGCTGCGCAAAAGCGCCTGCATCGATTACTGCCAGGTCGGCAAGCATCTTGCGGTTAATCTCGATACCGGCTTTCTTCAAGCCATCGATTAACCAGCTGTACTTGAAGCCCAAAGCCCGGCAGGCGGCATTGATACGCTGGGTCCAGAGACGGCGATACTGGCGCTTCTTCTGCTTGCGGCCAATATATGCGAAAGCCATCGCCCGGTCCACCGCCACATAAGCCTGACGAATCAGTTTGCTGCGGTTGCCACGAAAGCCCTTGGCCTGCTGCAGGACTCTGCGGCGGCGATTACGGGAAGCTGGTGCACATGTTGCTCTCATTTCTTATCTCCTTACTGCTTAGTCCAAACCATAGGGGAAGCTGGCTTTCATCCGGCTCATCTCGGTCCCTTTGACCTCAGCCGCGTGACCCAGACGACGCTTACGCTTGGAGCTCTTCTTGGTAAGGATGTGCCGACCGTTGGCACAGTTGTGCATGAATTTCCCGGTCCCGGTCTGCTTGAATCGCTTGGCAGCCGCTTTCCTGGTCTTCATTTTTGGCATGGTTCGTTCCCTTTGGGGTTGCGAGTTTGGGGTTGTACGGCCAGGTCCCAGGCCGGCAAAAATCAGCCGGGCGGTCACTGGCATCGCAAATTAAAAACCGTCCCTGACCCTGGCGGACCAGGAACGGCTGGAGTTGAAACATGGTCTGGCTACTGCTTGTCGTCCGCAGGAGCTGCAGGGCTGGCGGAAGCCTTGTCAGGCGCAGGAGCCGAAGCTTTGTCTTTGGGCTTGTCCTTGCGCTGGGGCGCCTTACCCGACAACAAGGTGGTGATGCTCCGGCCCATCCGCTTGGGGGGGGAATCGATATTGGCGAACTCATCCACCGCCTGAAGCATTTTTTGCAAGACTGCCTCGCCGATTTCGGGATGCGCCATCTCCCGGCCCCGGAAGGCGAGTAAAAGCTTTACTTTATCACCTCTTTGCAAAAATTCAACTATGTGGCGGCTTTTTATTTGAAAATCATTGTCATCGATGTTGGCGTGAAGCTTGATTTCCTTGACTTTGGGCTGCACTTGCGACTTTCTGGCCTCGCGCTGCCTCTTTGCTTCGTCAAACTGAAATTTGCCATAATCCATGATTTTGCAGACCGGGTTATCGGCCTTGGAGGGCATTTCCACCAAGTCAAGTCCGGCTCTGGCGGCCATGGTCAATGCGGATTCGAAAGAAACCAGTCCGAGCTGTTCGTTAGTTTGGGAAATCAGACGCACTGTTTTCCCCCGTAAAAATCTGTCACCGGTTCTTAGTTGACGCACCTGCTAGCACTCCTCTGTTGACAATGGATACAAACGACCTGCGGCCTGCGCCGCAACTGCCGCCCCGCCGTCCCTCATCAGGGTTGGGCCGGAGTGGTAATCTCTGACTGGTTTCGCGCTGCCCGGGGGAGCAGCTCCGCCGGACAGCCGTACGACATTAATGCGGGGGCAGCCGTGATTGCGCGACCCTGATTCAGCCGAGCCACCCGACCCCCGCATGGTCCTATCATTCAATGTACTGCTTTATTGCCGAATTTCCCGCGCG
>JAAYYJ010000406.1 GCA_012515455.1 Oligosphaeraceae bacterium | reverse complement strand
TCATGGTCACACGAAATTGCAAGCAGAGGCGGTGGCCCAGGGGGCTGCGGCCGGCGGGGCGCGGGTAAAGTTGTTCACCAGCGTCAACGCAGCCAAGAAATTTGCTGAACTTGATACTGCTGCAGCGATTGTTTTGGGGACGCCTACTTACATGGGCAATGTCTCGTCCGAGATGAAGCTCTTTATGGAAAAATGCGCTTCCCGGTGGTACTCCCGGGTCTGGAGCGACAAGATTGCCGGCGGCTTCACCTGCTCCAGCAATTTTTCCGGTGACAAGGTCAACACCATGCTAGGGCTCTGTGTTTTTGCCATGCAGATGGGCATGATCTGGGTGGGGATGAATCAGCTGGCGGGCAGCAATGTGCCCCAGGAGTGCGAAAGCGTGGAGGGCCCTGGCAGCAACGCTCTGAACCGCAACAGCGCCAGTCTCGGCCCCCAGGCCAGCGTCTTCAACGTCGGGGCTCCTGCAGCGCCGGCCGCTGGCGACCTGGAGACCGCCGAGGCCTATGGACGGCGGATTGCCGAGATTGCGGCCCGGATGAGCTGACACCCCCGAAGGGGTTGGGTTATATTCTAGCCCAGGGTAGGTTGCGGAGCAACCTACCCTGGGACCCAAACGTTAGTCCCCCTTCATTTCTTCAGTCCCCCTTCATTTCTTCTCGCCCCCGGGCTGGCTCTGCCGTCCCGGGGGGGGGCGAGAAGAAAGCACAAAAAAAGCCCCACTGGCACAGTGTGCCGGCGGGGCTGATGGATTAGTGCGGGAGGATTATTCAGCGGCCATTGTGGTCATTGAGGCCTTCCGGGAGTTGAGTGTTCGACTCTGCTTCCAGACGCTGGTAGAAACTCGTCAGGGCTTTCTGTTTGTTCTGTTGCAGCAGGTAGTTGCGGACATTCTCCATTAGACTGCGGGAGTTCTCATCATCGGGGATGCTCTTGCCGGTCAGATAGAGCAGGATGTACCCGTTGCTGGTTTTGAGGGGCGGCAGCAGGCTGTTCACTTCCGCTTTGGCCACGGCCTGCATCGCCGTGCCGATGTCGCTGACCCGGGCCTTCTGCTGCAGATCACCGGGCTCGAAGCGCCCGAATGCCTCCAGATCAGTGAAAGTGGTCTGGCCGGCAGCCTTCTCAAAGTCTCCGTCGTTCTCTTTCAAGGCGGCACTGATGCGCTCGGCTTCTGCCTCAGCCCGCTTCCGGCAGGCATCCATAGCCACTTTGCGGCGGTAGATGCTTTTCAGAGTATTAAGGCTGGCGGGGTCTTGTTCCGGCGCTGCCAAGTACGGCGCTTCAGCTTCCAGCAGACAAGCCAGGTATGATGCATTGGTTCCCTTCACAGCGGTGGTGAAGGGTTCGGTGCGGCTGGTGTTGAAGACTGCTTCCAGCAGTTCGAGGTCGCGCCCCACTTGCGGGTTGACTGTGGCGTTGCGGCTTACTTTGGGAATGGTGGAATACTCCGCCTTGGCGGTCTCCTGGGCCAACTTGGCAAGGGCGGCCTGAGCGTCGAACGAGCTGTCCTGTTCCGATTCTTTCCACCAGATATCGCTGATCTTGCCGGCGAAGCTCAAGGCCGCATCGAAGGCCATCTGCACGCTCTTTTCCTGGCGCAGGATGCTGATCAGTTCGTCCTTGACTTCTTCCAAAGTGCGACCGTCGTTGCGTTCCAGCACCTTGACCAGCTGATAAGAGTCGGCGGTCTCGATGATGCCGCTGACCTGACCAGCTTCCAGGTCCGTCACCTGGGCGGCCAGATCGGCATCGAGGTTCTTGAGGTCAAGCAGGGGTTGCTCGCCGCTGGGTTGCTCATCGCTGTAATCCTTGATCAAGGCAGCGAAGTCAGTCCCGGCCGCGATTTTCTCCAATGCTGCGCTCAATTTGGCCTTCTTGGCAGCTTTGCCGGACTCATCCAGGCCGGTGGTGTTCTGCACCAGCTTGGCCAGGCGGATTTGCTTCTTCTGGTACTCGTCCAGGCGTTGCTTGTAGCCGGCTTCCAGGTCCAGCTCAGAATCGACAATGTCGGACAGGAATTTTTCGGGGTTGAAGCTGACCAAAGCGAAGGAGCGTTTTTCCT
Organism: Oligosphaeraceae bacterium; assembly: GCA_012515455.1. Lineage (GTDB taxonomy): Bacteria > Verrucomicrobiota > Lentisphaeria > Oligosphaerales > Oligosphaeraceae > JAAZIZ01. The sequence continues at coordinate 4,641 of JAAYYJ010000406.1, read as the reverse complement.
CCCGGAAGAACGGGAACACGTATTCCTGCAGTTCCTCCTGGTAACTGGTCATCAGGGTCTGCTTTTCCTCATCACTGAGGGTTTTGTCATTCTGGATTTCGGTAATTCTGGGTTTTCCCAGCTCCCGGCGGTCTTTGACTGTTGGTGCCAGGCTGGCATAAGAAGCGATATGCTCCTGGTAGAAGGCCTGGGCCCGTTCCGTCAGCAGGAGATCGGCAATCACTTCGCGGACCTCGGCATTGATTTCAGACGGAACCGGGGTGGGTTGCACCTCAGTAAGGCAGGCGACTGCCATGCCGGCGGGGCTGTAGGCCATCTCGCTGACTTCGCCCTTGTGCTGCAAGCTGCGGATGGCCCTGGCCAAGCTGTCATTCTTGCCCGGCATGCCAGGGATGCTGTCCCCGCTGGTCAGGAATCCAGTCGGGATGATTTTAGCGCCGGCCTTCTCTGCTTCCTGCCGGAAACGGGCGATGCGGTCGCTGTCGCTTTCGCCCTGCACTGGAGCACGGAATTTCTCCATCAAATCCTTGGCTTGGTTCTGCAAATAACGCCGGACATTGCGGGAGCGCAGGGTGGTGACAATCTGTGGCTTGGTGCTTTCGAAATCCTTGTTTTTGTAGGTGCTGTCCTTGAACGCATCGAACTGCTGGCGGACCTCGCTGTCCTGGGGCTCAATCTGCTCCAGCAGGCTTTTGTCGGCCTTGCCAGCAGTTACTTTGGCCAGCAGGTCCGCGCTGACGAATGATGCGACCAGCGCCGATTTGCTGTCTGGAATCTTGATGTCAGCCTTACGGTTGGCGAAAAAGCCTTCGATATCCTGTTCGGTGGGCTGGGAATCCTTCTTTTCATCCATGGCAAAGGCAGTGAATTTGCCGGTGTATTTCTCCACATAGCCGGCGACTTCCTGTTCATCGACTTTGGCGTCGGCAGTGACCGCTTCTTCCATGCGTTCGATGATGATATTCTCTTTCACGATGCGGTCCAAATCGATGGCGACCAGTCCCCGCGGCTGCAGGAAGTTCTCGGTAAAACGCTGGAAGAATTCCAGTGAGAATTTGCCATTATCCTGGAACAGGCGGTTGGCGTGGATGGACGCGGCGATCTCCGAGTCGCTGATTTCCGGTACTTTGGTTTTCTGGGCTTCATGCAGGAGGCGCATCCGGTTCAGGGTCTCATGGAACAGCATCTCAGTGCCGAAATCCTGGCCCAGCGCCTGGGGATAGCGCAGGCAGATGCCGATATAAGTCTCGGCCATCTTCTTCATCACCAGCGGGCGTTTCAGAGACTTGCCGTACATTTTGCCGAAATCGCCTTTGGGGCCATTCCCCCCGCCGAAGATGTCCCCGGGGGTGACAAAGACCACGAACATCAGACTGATAATTATGCCCAGGACAATATATGTCTTCCGGCCATGCTTCTCAAAATAACGGTTGAAATGGGAAATTATCATTGGGCGTTACCTTTCAGATCCTGGAAAATATGATGAGTTGGTTGTGTGCCGGTCCGGACGAGCGTATGGATCGGGATCATCCCTTCTGGCACTGGCGCAATTCAGCGATGGCGGCGGCAATTCCGCCCGGATGACCATAGATGCTGCTGCCAGCCACCAGAATGTCTGCGCCGGCCGCCAGCACCGCCGGAGCCGTGGTTGCGGAAATGCCACCGTCGACCTCGAGGCGGATGTCCCGTCCGGAGTGCTCAATCATGGCTCTTATTTCAGATATCTTGCCGACTTGATTCTGCATGAAGGACTGCCCGCCGAAGCCTGGTTCCACGGTCATAACCAGAATCAAGTCGAGATAATCCAGAAACGGCTGCAGGCTGCAGGCCGGGGTGCCGGGCCGCAAGGACAGGCCGGCGGAACAGCCCAGCTGCCGGATGGCGCTCAGGACGCAGGGCAGGGGGCCTTCGCTTTCCACGTGGATGGTGATATGATCTGCGCCGGCCTGACTGAATGCCTCCAGGTATTGCACTGGCCGGGAGAGCATCAGATGCACATCGAAGGGCAGCTGACTAAGGTTCCGGATGGCTTTGACAATAGCCGGTCCCAGAGACAGATTGGGTACGAAATGTCCGTCCATCACATCGACATGGACCAAATCGGCGCCGCCCTGGTCTATGGCTGTGACATCGCGTCCCAGATGGGCGAAATCGGCAGCCAGTATCGAGGGTGCAATCAGCAACTGTTGCGTTTTGCCCTCTGGCAATGGATGCTTGGTGCAGTTTTTCATTCGCAATGCAGTGTTGCGCTGCGAGCCGCAGGTGAATCCTCACCGGCGGCCCAGTTTAACAAAAAAACGGACATAGCAACCCATGTCCGCTTTTCTCAAGACTCTGCCAACCTATTTTAGGGCTGGTAAAAAACATAACCCTGGAATCAGGCTTTTACGACTTTGTTCGACCGGATGCAAGCGGTGCAGACCGTCATGCGCACAACGCCGCCACCGACCAAGGCCCGAACATTCTGCAGGTTGGGAGAAAAAGTACGCTTGGTGTTTTTGACCACGTGCATACCAATACCGCCTTTTTTCTTGGCCAAACCGCGCCGGGTGATGTGGCCACCAACAGTCTTGTGTTTGCCGCAAATGTCACAGATTCTGCTCATCTCTCACACCTCAAATTTCTTCACTACAACGTGATTATTATTCCCGGTCTTGGTCATAACGACACTGTTAAAGGCTAAACTGGTGGGATGGCCGGGACTCGAACCCGGGACCCCCGCATTAAAAGTGCGATGCTGCTACCGACTGAGCTACCATCCCCAGTGCCATAATACATCTGCCGGAGCAGACGTTTCAGGCGAGTAAATAATCTATCATAGATTTCCGGTTCTGCAAATCGGACGGACCTTTTTTTGTGGTTTTTTTCTCCGGCGCGAATTCTGCGCCAGCGCGGTTTTGGCGGCGTGGGCGGCCGCCGGTACCCGGTCAGGGGAGATTTTGGCGAGAAAAAAGCAACCGGATTCAATAATTTGGGGCGCAGGTGCGTTTTACTTAAAATTGTGCTGTATGGTATGGCTCTGGCCAGAAAAATTTTCGCAAAAGAGGTTGAGCATGTTTAAATATTTCGGGGTGCTGTTGCTGGTTCTGCTGTTGTCTTCCTGTATGACTGCAGAGAGTGAGAAGCGTCTGCAGGAGCTCACCGCGCCTGGTAGTGCTGAGGACTTGTCGCGTTTACAGCAGGAGAAGGAGCAGCGGGAGTTGCGCCAGCAGGTTTTGGGGCGCGTTGAGAGCATCCGCCGGCAGATTGTGGAGGGCAAGCTGGCGGCCGCTGAGGAGAGTCTTCAGCCGCTGAAGACTCTGCCGGATTATTCCCGTGAGGTTGAGAATCTCCAGGCTCTGATTGATCTGGCCCGTGACCAGCAGCGCAAACAGCCCGACCGGGATTTGTCACGGAACCGGATGCTGGCCGAAGTAGAAGACCATTTGCAGCTGCCGGAGAGTTATGGCCAGGTGGCAGTGATCGATTCCAGCTTGGCTCCGGTGGTGCTGCCGCCGGGCAAGATGGAGGAATTGTGCAACCGGCGCATTTCGGTGAATATGGACAGCGTGGGCATCAGCGAACTGGTCGACGTCCTGAGCCGCGAGGGGCTAAATGTGGTAGCCGATGAAGCGTTACAGCAGGAGGATAAGGTACTGACGGTCCGGGTCAACGACATCCCGCTGAAGGATTTGTTCGCCTACTTCGCCCGCAATATGGGCATTGCCTTTCATATCGGCAATGACTTGGTCTGGATCACCGAAGGCGAAGAGAAAGGCGGCCCGCCCCTGGAGACCCGGATTATCCGCCTGCGCCAGGGGACCATCCCGAAGGTGCCCGCCGGCAGCCAGGCGCCTGGAGCTGTGCTGGGCGATCTGGCTACCCCGGCCGACGAGGAAGACAACGACTTGGAAGAGGCTTTGACTGCTTTTTTCGCTGGCAGTCCGGAAGGGGCAGCGTTCCGGCTGTTCCGCAACCGCAACATCCTGATGGTGCGCGACAGCCGCGAAAATCTCCGTCTGGTGGAGGCCATGGTCGAAGAACTTGATCAGCCGCCCTACCAGGTGGCCATTGAGGCAAAATTCATCACCGTCAGTCAGGATGACCTGCGTGATCTAGGAGTAGAGTGGACCAAGTACAGCGGCGGCAAGGCTGCCGACAACAACCCGGCCCGGAATCCCGATCCTTTGGGCACTCACGGCAAGGGCGCGGTCCAGGTCAGCAACTTCCTGTCGGAACTGGCTGCCTCGGCTACTGCTGCTGAAATCGGCAAGGGCAGCATGACCTTGAGCGGTGTGATCGGAGACCGCACGTTTGACGTCCTGATCAGTGCCATCGAAAAAAAGAATTCTTCTGTCACCCTGAGTGCCCCCAGAGTCACGGTGATGAACAACCGTACCGCCCGGATCAGAAAGGGCAATACTTACTATTATTTTGAGGAATATGACACTGCCACGGTGGACAAGGGCGATGCCCGTGGCGACGTCGAGGTACTGGTCCCCACTGGCACGCCCGTTGAACTGCCGGTGGGCATAACCTTCGATGTCAAGGTCAACATCGGCAATGACGGCAAGACGGTCCTGCTCGGTCTCAAGCCCTCGATTGTGTCCTTTCTGGGCTGGGAGGATTACATCTCCGCAGGCTCGGAGGATGAGGACGAGG
>JAAYYJ010000405.1 GCA_012515455.1 Oligosphaeraceae bacterium | reverse complement strand
TGTCCTTTTTTGCTTATCCAATGCTTCAGCCGTCCCGGCAGTGTCAGTCCGGTCTACTGGACTGCTGCGGCTGCCGCCTGTGACCTCCGACAAGAACAGCATGGCCTTGCCGGCCCGTTTAAGATAATCTTCCAAACTGAGAATAACAGGGGAGCTCCAGGGTTTTCCCGGTTCCAGGATACTTTTTTGCCCCCCTGTCTGCAGCCCCAGCGCCTGGCCGAATGGTCAGACAAATTTATCGAAATAGATGCTGTCCGCCGGCATACCCTTGTCTTTAAGCACCTTGATACAGGCGTCCAGCATCCCGGGGCTGCCGCAGAGATACGCTTCCAGATTGCTGCATTCGGCATAATGCCGGTCGACCACTGCAGTAATCAGTCCGGTCTCACCCTGCCAGTCATCTTTGGGCAGCGGTGCACTCAAGGCCGGGATGAACTTGAAATCGGGCAAATCCTGTTCCAGTTGCTGCAGCTCATCGAGCAGATACAGATCACGCCGGCTGACCGCCCCGAAAAACAGCTCAGAGGGCTTGTGGATTTTTCGCGTGCGCATATCCAGCAGGATGCTGCGGATGGCAGACAGCCCGCTGCCCCCGGCGATGAAAATCGCGCGCTTCTCAGTTGCATGCAGACGGAACTCTCCATTCGGGCCGCGCAGGGTCAGGACATCTCCGACCTTGGCTTGTTCGAAAATCCAAGCTGTGCCTTTGCCACAGGGCGTACGCCGGATGATGAACTCGATATTCCGGCGGTTGGCCGGGTCGGAAGCCAAGGAGAAGGAGCGCAGATAAGGCTGGCAGTCAGTGCCGCAGGGTGGAATTTCCCACTGCATCCAGGAACCGGCTTCGGTGCGAATGAGTTTAGGTTCCAGGGCCTGGCAGCCGAGTAGCAGGATATCCCGGGTCAGGGGGACCTTTTTGGTGATTTTCACCCGGTATTCGCCGATGGAGTAATACGCTTCCGGGACAGTCACAGCCAGATCGCCGCGAATGACGCACTGGCAGGCCAGACGCAGGCCGCCTGCCAGTTCGTCATCCTTGAGCAAGCGTTTCTCAGCCTCCGTGGGCGACGGCGCCGGAGACTGGATTTTCAGCCGACACATGCCGCATTTGCCCTGCCCGCCGCAGGCTGTGGGGATGAACAGGCCCTGCCGGGTCAGGGCTTGAAACAGGGTCTCGCCTTCCTGACCAGCATAAATCCGGGCACCGTCATTGACCGAAATCTGATAACTCACCGCAGCGCCCCCCCGGATTAGGTACCATCAATCCATTTCGGTGAACTGGTCTTTGCCGAGACCGCAGTCTGGGCAGACCCAGTCTTCAGGCAGATCAGTAAACGCGGTCCCGGGGGCGATGCCGTTGTCGGGATCGCCCTTGGCGGGATCATAAATATAGCCGCAGACGCATTCGTACTTCTTCATGGTCACTTCTCCTTCTTGAGTCTTGTGGTACAGGCTCTTAATGCGGATGTTCCAACATCCGCCAACGGGCAGTGATGCAGATAACCGCAGCGCGACCGGGAGGTCCGGCCGCGCTGCGCCTCAAACGATGCTCAGCATCTTCCCGCCCTGGCGGGCGGACTGATGCGCGGCGGCGCACAGCCTGAGGTTGTGCGCTCCGTCTTCTGCATTGATGCACTTGCCGGTCTGAACTGACCGGGCATGCTGTTCGATAAGCTCCTGATAGATATTGCTGATCTTCTCCGGAACCACCTGGCTGGTGCTGCCATCGAAACGGTCCAGCTCGAGGCGGATTTTGAGCGGCTCCCCCTGATGCCCGGAGAGTTGGAACAACGCGCCGTACGAGCGCAGCACCGCCTGTGAACCGTACAGCTCATAGCCGAGGTTGCTCAGGGTACCGCCCAGACCGCCGCGATATTCCGAAAAAGCGACTTTGACCGAACCGCGGCGGCCGTCTTCGAGCTCAAATTTGATATAGGCGCCGTCTTCGGCTGCAATCGCCATCAGCTTGGGGAGATACACTGCCGCAACTTTACGGATTTTCTTCTGGAAGATGAATTCAGCCATGTAAAAACAGTGGCTGGCGACATCGCCGATGGGACCGCCCATCTCCTCAATTTTGGCACAGCGCCAGGTCGCCGCTTCAGCCGGGTCATAACCGAAGGCAAATTCCATGTGAAAACAGCTGTCATTGACTTCGCCCAGGGTCCCGGAAGCGAGCAGCTCTTTGGCTTTGATGTTCCAGGCATTGTAAACCATCATGTGGTCTACTGACAGGGACAGTTTCTTCTCAGCTGCCAGCGCGACCAGCATCTCGGCATCGGCAACCGTGGTCGCCAGCGGCTTCTCCACGATAACCGGTTTGCCCATCCGCAGGGCTTTGGCCGCCAGGCTGGCATGGCTGAGGTTGTTGGTGGCTACATACACCGCCTGCACCTCCGGGGAAGACAGCAGTGAATCAATGTCCGCGTGCCATTTCAGGCCCAGGCCCTCCGCCGCACCTTGCCGGGCGGCATTGATGTCCGTGGCCGCGACCAGCTCGGCGTGCTGCAACGGTGCAAAACGCGCCCGGTCACAGGCAAACCCTTCCTTGGCAATGCGATTCTCGGCGATGCCGCCGAAACCGATTATCCCATACTTGACTTTCGACATAGTTCCTCCTGGCAGCAGATATGCGCAGACTGCCGCGGGCGGGGGACCCGCGGCAGCCCAGACCATGGGCCTGGACGCGGGGTTATTTCATGTATGCGGCGGCGACTTTCTTGAAAGCCTCAACACAGGCCTGCATATGCTCTTCGGTGTACACCGGATGGGTGAAGAAGGAAATCGTGCGGTCGGTCATCCAGGCGGCCTTCTCGCACTTCACCTGGGTGTAATCGATATTACGGGCCTTGGGATCGCAGAAGGGGTACTTGGCCACGCCAAAGCCGTTGCGCTCAGCATAGACTTTCTCTTTGTACATCTCCGGCCACAGCACGCTGTAAACCGGTACACCCTCGGCAGCCACAGCTTTGATGAAGGTCTTGATGTCGCATTTCAGCAGTTCAGTGCGCAGGACAAAGGGAGCCCACCAGAAGGAATTCTGACGCTCAGGAGTGTCAACCGGAGCAGCGAGGACCAGTGGATGATCCTTCAGGGCCGCAATAAGCAGCTTGCCGTTGCGAATGCGGTTGGGCAGGTTCCAGTTGGCAAAACGAGCCAGCTCCACCAGACCAATCTGAGACTGGATTTCCGTCATCCGGAAATTGTAGCCCAGGCGCTTGTGGATGTACATCAGCTTGCCTTCCAGCTCCAGCAGATTCAGGCGCTCCTTGACATCGTAACCGTGGTCACGCACCGACCGGAATTCCCAAGCCAGGTCATCATCATCGGTAATCACCATGCCGCCCTCACCGCCAGTGGTGAAATGCTTGCTCTGGCAAAAGCTGAAACAGCCCGCATGGCCGATGGTGCCGCAGACCTTGCCTTTGTAAATGCCGCCAAAACACTGCGCGCAATCTTCAATCACTTTCAAATTGTACTTCTTGGCAATCGCCATGATCGGGTCCATGTCCGCCACAATGCCGTACAAATGAACCACCACAATGCCTTTCGTGCGTTCCGTAATCTTCGACTCGATGTCAGCAGGGTCAATTAAGTGATCCTCGCGCACATCCGCAAAAACCGGCAATGCGCCAGCCTGCATGATGCAAAAACTCGAAGCAATGAAACTGTAGGAGGGGCAAATCACCTCATCACCAGGACCGATGTTCAAAGAAGTCAGAGCGACATGCAAAGCAGCAGTGCCGTTGGCAACGCTGACGGCATTGCGGACACCGATGTACTCCGCCCACTTCTTCTCAAACTGCTTGCCAACATCACCAGTCCAGTAGTTGACTTTGCCGCTCTTCAGAATGTCAACAACCTTGTCATAGCAGGCAGGATCAAAAGACGGCCAGCCGGGAAATGCACCCTTGTAGACTTTCTCACCACCATCAATCGCCAATTTTGCCATGATAATTACCTCACTGATTTTCAACACCTGTAATTCTGGCCATTGTCTGAAATGACCGCGTTTAGGAACTGCCCTCACTTTAATGGAACTTTTCCATTATGTCAAATGGAAAGCTGTAAAAAAAGAAAAAAAAGATGCTATTTGGGGTTATTTGTTCTGCCGGTTCTGTTCCGGTGTGGTTTTCTCGGTCTGTCTGTTTGTGCGGTTATATTTTCAGGAATTTGCCGTTGTTACCTCTGAATTCAGGGTTCTCGGCCAGGTATGCGGTTTTACCGGCGACGATGACTCTATCGATTCCTTGTGCTGGCTGATGCGGGTTCAGGAAATCCATCTCGGCATCCAGTTTATCTTCGTTGAAGACAACCAGGTCGGCGACGGCCTTTTCCTGAATCATACCCCGGTTCTGGAGGTTGAATACTGCGGCAGGCAAGGCGGTCATTTTCCGGATTGCCTCTTGCGGTTTGCACCCGGCGCGGACCAGTGTCCGGAAGAATCTGGGGAAGGTGCCGAATGCTCTGGGGTGCCTGCGCCGGCCCTGGTCATTGAAATTAGCGACCTCGCCGTCGCTGCCGGCGCAGACCCATTCCTGGCGGAGGATGCGTTCGAGATTTTCCTGGCACAT
>JAAYYJ010000404.1 GCA_012515455.1 Oligosphaeraceae bacterium | reverse complement strand
TATAGTCCTTGATATATTTGTACTGATCGAGCATCTCATCGAGCAAGCGGCGGATGCCCTTGCCCTCCACCGGATCAATGCCCTCAGCCTTCTCCATCACCACATCCGCATACATCATAATCAGCCGGCGGTAGGAGTCCCAGACGAAGCGTTCGTTGCCGGTGGCCTTGATCAATCCCGGGATGGTCTTGCTGGACAGACCGATGTTAAGCACCGTGTCCATCATCCCGGGCATCGATTTCCGGGCTCCGGAACGGCAGCTGACCAGCAGGGGATTCTCGGGGTCGCCGTATTTGCGGCCCATAATCGCTTCGATTTTCTGCAAGGCGCTCTCGACTTCCGCTTTCAGGCTGGCCGGGAACTGACCGCCATTGGCAAAATACGCCGTGCAGCACTCAGTAGAGATGGTAAATCCCGGCGGCACCGGCAGGCCCAGGCGGCTCATCTCCGCCAAGTTCGCACCTTTGCCCCCCAGAAGATTGCGCATACTCGCATCCCCGTCAGCATCTTTGCCGCCGAAAGGATAGACATACTTGACCGGTGCCTCTTTGCCCGAAACCAACGCTTCCGGGACACGATTGCTTTTCTTGCTCATGATTTCTCCTTGGTGGTGGCGCCGCAGTCAGCAGCCGAAAAGCTTTTGCAAACCACGAATGCATAACCGCTCCCGAACGGGCCGTTATCCACTCGTGGTCCCAAAAACCCTCCCCTGCCGAAAAAAATACAACGCAGCTGTAAATGCAATCAAACAAACAAGCCCCGCCCAGTCTACTCTCAGACTGGGCGAGGCGAACAAATGGGCATTACATGCCGGCGCAGATCATGGTGCGAACGCTTACTTCTTTTTCTTCTTGCTGTCACGAATCCGCGCCAGAACTCGTTCCTGATAACGTTTGCGGCGGGTGCGCTTCTCGGCTTTGGTATGCTGTTGGCTCATATTAACTCCTATTGCTGAAAAACTAAAATCCTTGAAAAATGAACAGGATAGGAGTAATACTATAAGCGTTTGTTCTTTTTTTTCAAGCAGTGTAGCCAAAAAGGGCCGGCCGCGCATGGTTTTGTCGCGGCCGGCACGGGGTTCTTTCTCGCAAAGAGTTATTTCTGGTTCAGTTTGTCATTCCAGTCATTGAGCTTCCGGGCGGCGAATTCCCGTCCCCCCAGGCCGAATGCCAGTGCGATTGCGACGCTGACCGCGCCGAGCAGCAGTCCGAACGCCAGTTCCACGATATTTCCGCCGATATCCATAGTGGACAAGGCAATGGCGCCGGTGAAGATCAGTACTGCTATCCGGACCAGCAGTGCCGGCAGGGCGGAGTTTCCGCCGCGGTCCTGCAGCAGCCCGGCGGCGAAGTCAGCCAGAAACAGCCCGATCAGCATTACCACCATCCCCAGCAGAATATTTCCGCCGAAGACAATGAATGACTGGATGATTTCCGCGAGGGCAGTGAATCCCAGCAGCGTGGCTGCTGCCACGCTGGCGAACAGGATGATGCTGATCAGGGTGATTTTGCCCAGCACCGCCGAGGCTTTGACCGCATCTTCGCCCTTGCCGGCCAGCCCCATCTTGGCGATCAGATTGTCGAAGCCGGCAGCCACGGCCAGCTGGCTGACCAGCCCGGCAACTATGCCCCCGATGATAACCGCAGCGACAATCACCACCGCAGCCGCGAATATATTCCCGGTCGCCTGCAACAGCGTGTCGAGCAGACCGGAGACAGAATTGGACAACGCCTCGATCTTCAAAGCATTCAAGGCCGCTGCCAAGACCGGAATGGCGACTAACACGTAAGAGATGACCCCGATCAGATTGGAGATGCTGAGCTTGCCGAGAATCTTGCCGCAGCCGGCCTTTTCGCCGAATTCATCCAGCCGCAAGGCGCTCAGGGCCCCGGATACGGCATTTTTGACAATACCCGCCAGCTTCAACCCCAGGAAGAGGATCAGTGCAGCAGCAAGCAGCAGCGGCAGGAAATCCATAATCTGGATAAACATCTGCTCCAGCGGGGCGGTAATGCCCTCGATTTTCAGCGCGCGCAGAATGGCCGGCACGAAGAACAACAGCGTGACCCAGTAGACCACATTGCCAATAGTGCTGACCAGTGACTCGCCCTTTTGATCCTCCGCAGATTGCAGCGAATGGGCAATTTTCAGTGTCTTTGCGCCCTTGACCGCGGCATAGCGCAACACCGAGGCCACTACCCAGGCGATAGCGGACAGCAGCAGCGCGGCAATGATATTGACCGAATAGACGGTGATCTTGTCCACAAAACCCTGTATCGGGCCGGCGGCCTGGCGCAAATTCAGCACCTCCAGCGCACCCAGCAGAGCAAAGAGCAGAATCAGATAGAAAATCACTTTGCTGACTATCTTTTCGACCTTCTCGCCGGGGCTGCTGCCATCCGGCAGACATTCACCCAGTTTGCGCCCCAAACCAAGCTTTTGCAAGCCCTGTGCGGCCTGGCTGGACGCCAGCATCGCCAGCAGCCAGCCAACCAGCAGGATGGCCAGCGCCCAGATCAAACGCAGGATGTTGCTGCTGACAATCATACCCCAAATTTTTTCCCACATTTCCATAATTTCTCCTTTTTTTTGGCTTGGCAACTGCACTCATACCTGGGGAAACAAACCTGCCCTAGCGGCAAAGGCCGGGCATTATAATTCATTAATCACTTGAATACAAGCTGTTAAGGAATATAATTCGCCCGTTCTCAAGCATAATATATTTACCCGGTGGGGAAATGCCAATAGCAGACTGAAAATAAATCAGCCGCAGCCGTTCTTGGTCTGGGGAACCGCCCGCTCTGCCGGCGTGCCTCAAGCAGGATTGGCTTTTAGCATCTTCCGCAGCACGGCCAGCAGTTCTGCGCCTTTGACCCGCAGATCAAACCCGCCCTCGCTCATGCCCCACTGCTTGATCAGCAATCGCACCGGCCCCATTACCACCCGGTACAAGGTATCCAGAGGAATGTCCGGCTGGATTTCTCCGGCCGCCTGGGCCTCGGCAAAATACCCCCCCAGCTCCGCCTTGTGCTTATGCATCATTGCCAATAAATAAGTATATAATTTGGACTCACCCATGAATATCTCTTCTGCAAACATGACCCGGGCCAGATGGGGATTGGCACAGACCTGTTCCAGGCGTGCCTGAATAAAGGCGCCGATGGCCTCAAAGCCGTGTTTCCCCGGCTGTTCGGTCGGGACATCTGCATCAAAACGGTTGATCATCGCCTTGACAATCTCGGATTTGTTCTTGAAATGACGATATAACGCCGGCTCCGAAATCCCCAGCGCGGCACTTAGGTTGGTGACGGTCAAATTCTGCATCCCACCGGCGGCAGTCAGACTCAGTGCCTGGTCGACAATCTCATTCTGTCTTTTCGTCAATTGCATGATCTCTCCATAGTTACCCGGACTAGATTGGTAACATAAATGCAAATCACGACATCTCAAGCTGCAGGATAGCAAATACCCCCCAAAAACCATATTCCTGGTTTCCAAAGCAGGCATGGGGGAGGCAGCCGGGCGCCGGGTCAGGCCCCGGTGCCCGACTCAGTCGGTCCACATTATTCGATTTTGCCGTCCAGGCCGATGGTCTTGACCGTGGTCTCAATCTTCTGCCCGGACAAGGCCAGTGCTTGTTCAACTATCGATACCGTCCCCCCGCAACACGGCACGCTCATCCGCAAGATGGTGATCGAACGAATGGTATGCTGTTGGAAAATCGCCGCCAGCTTCCTGACATAGCCAGCAGTATCCTGGTCCAGTTTCGGACAGAAGACCACCAGGATTTTCCCGGCCAGAAAATCACCGTGGAATGAACCGTATGCATGCGCCACGCAATCGGCTGAAACCAGCAAGTCGGCATCGTCAAAATACTCCGCGGCCGGATTAAGCAGCTGCAACTGCACCGGCCACTGCCGCAAGGCAGAACCGCCCCGGGAATACTCCGCCTCGGCTTTGACCTCCAGCTTCCGGGACAGCGTGCCAGGACAGCCACAGGCCAGACGAGGCACAGTTTCTGCCGCCGGAACCGATAAACCATGCTCAGCCAAGTAGTCCAGGGCAATCTGATGCAACTTGTTCTCACCATGAGTGCGAAGATGCTGCAGATGCGCCGCTATCGTGCCCGGACCCTGTTGCACAATGTTCGCCATTA
>JAAYYJ010000403.1 GCA_012515455.1 Oligosphaeraceae bacterium | reverse complement strand
GTTATCGATGACCAGTGCGGTCACGGTCACCGGGTCCATAATGCCGCGGGAAATCCGCATTGCGAACTGTCCCGGGATGTTGATGGGCTTGGTGGTAGAGACATCACGGGAGGACCATCCAATCTTCAAAGCATTCATGAGGCTTCCTTGTTGTTGCTGCTGCTGCTGCTGCACTTGCGGTTGAAACGGCGGTGGGGAAACATCCACACCGCCAGACTATAATTCTATAAATCCGGGCTGGCGGCACAATGACAAAAATTTCCTGCTAAAAGCAATTCTGTCCGGTGACCGGCAGATTTACCCGGCTTTGCGGTTACTTCAGGGCACTAAGCATACGCAGCACTTCGAGACGAACTTCGTCCATGCTGTCGCGGTCTTTGGGGTCATTCCAGTTAATGCTGTAATAATCCTCGTTGCCTGCGCCGGCGGGCTTCAGGCTCTCCAGAACCCGGGTCGCCGCGCCGGCGAGCAGTGCCTTTGCCTGGGCCAGAGTGTCGCGGCTGCGGCCGGCCTTCTGCAGGGCCGCGATGCGCTCCTGCAGCAGGCAGAGGTACTCGTAATCCTGCACGCCTTCGCGAATGCCTTCGCTTTGCTTGGCGTGCATGGTCATCGAGCCATCCGGGGAGACGAAGAACGGGGAGTACTCGGTGCCCGTCTGGCTGTAGGCGTGCCAGGAGTCGGCCTTGCCGCCGCCGCAGCCCATGGCCCAGTAAAACGCTCCCTTGGCCTGCCAGTGGAAGCACTGCCACATCTGGGCCCGGTAATAAGACACCGGGTCCAGCAGCCGGGCCGGACCGCTGCAGGAGTACAGCCACAGGGTCCTGCCGGCTTCCCGCTGGCGCACATAGAAATCCCGGAATGCCTGCCCGCGGCTGACCAGCTGCACGGTATTCGGGCAGAGCACATCGCAGGATTCGAACATCTCCTGCAGGCCCTTTTCCGGTTCCTGGTGTATCGGGTCCTCGAAAATGATCGTCTCGGGCTGGGCCGCATTGATAGCTTTAGCCCACGGGATGATAATGCTGTCGCGGACTGGCGAAGAGGGCTCGTCAACCAGCAGCAGTACCAGCTGTTCTGGTTGCAGGCCATTCTGGCGCAGGTGGTCGACCCAGACGGTGATGTAGTCCCCGACCATGCGGTTGAAACGCTCGGTGCCGGCCGTCTCACGCTGGAAATTATCGCTCACGGCCCAGTAGACGCAGTACTTGCGGGCACCGGACCAGCGCTGCACCCAGGCGTCCCATTCCTGAAAGTCCATTTCCCGGGCATTGAGCAATGCGCCCTCGGGGCCGAATTTCGCGCCCCGGGGGGCCACGCTGTTGCTGGCCCACGGGCTGTCGACATAGAAGTCACGCATGATGGCCAGGTTGGCCTCAATGTCGCCGCCGCTGGGGTTGTAGCGGCTGGTTTTGCCGTTCAGGTAATCCCAGCCGCCGGCATGCAGGCGGGGTGCGGCGGGGAAATCCAAGTCGTGCACCATCAGGGTCAGGGGGATGGTGAAGGTCTCCTGTCCGGCGGCGCTGGCGCTGACTAAGGCCGGGTATTGGCCGGCTTTCAGGCTGGGGCGATTGAAGGACAGCCAGACCTGGCGGCTGCTGCCGGCCGGCACGCTCAGGGTCAGGCTTTCGCCCTGTCCGGGGCGCAGAGCCGAGGAGACGGTCTGCAGCTGCCGGGTATCAGTGAAGACCACTTCCCGGAGATCAAGACCGGAACCGGGCGGCAGTCCGCTGACGCTGACCAGGCAAGTCATGGCCTGATCGCTGGGGTTGAGGATGTTCACACTTTCCGCCCGCACTTCCCCGCGCATCATTTCCACCTGCAGGGGTTGGGGGGATTCTTGCGGCGGGATAGCCAGGGGGGAATGATTTTCCCAGCGGTTGTTGCGCCAGAATGCCGGCTTGCGGAAGCCTTTTGCCCGCAGCACCGCTGCATGCAAGGCGAAGATGTCCGCCTGTTCGGGGACCATCGGGATAACCGTCAGGAATCGGGCGAAGTCGTGATATTGCAGTTTCTGCAGCGATTTCTCCACGCCCGGGAGCTTGGCCAGGGCGGCACTCTTGTCGGCAGAGTCCGGCAGAGTCTGCAGGGCGGCGCTGACGGTGCGGAAGTCTTCCAGCAGTCTTCCCTGCAGGCATTGGGCCCAGTAGTGGGTCTGGGGATTGGGGATGACCTCCTGTCCGGCGGGCTGTGCCAGCAGGCTGTCAGCCCCGCGGTAGACTTCGATTTCATCCACGAAGCAGTACTGATTCTGGAAAATCTGGAAGCAGACATAGCGACCCTTGCTGGCCAGGCTGGTGCTGGCAATGCGGTAGACGTTGTATTTATCCTCTGCCGGGCGTCCGTACTGGGCGATACTCTGGGTAAAGATATCGCCCAGGAAATACCAGTTTTGCGCATCTTCGCTGACGTAAAGGCTCAGCAGGCTCGGCCAGGTCACCCCGGCGGAGCCCGCGGCGGCATTCCAGGACACGCCGCAGATGGGCTCGGTTTTGCCCAGGTCGATGGTGATGTTATGCAGGAACGCATGGCTCCAGCCCACGGTGCTTTTCTGGGTCCAGAAATATCCTTTGGTGTAGACGCCGTCAGTAAGCTGAGTGGCATCGCCGGCGTCGCTGCACAGACCGTAGTTGGGTTTGCGCGACATGGTGTACGGTTTCCCCTGGGCGAGGTTCGGTCCGGGCGCGACGAAGGGGCGGGGCGCAGCACTGCCGGTTGAGCCGGCCGGCGCTGCGGCCTGCCCCGGCAGCAGGCTGAGGTTGTCGAAGAAGACCGTGCCAGCGTTGCCGGAGGTGCTCAACCGGACCGTCAAGGCGGTGTCCTGGGCAGTCGTGAAAGGCTGACTGAATTCCTGCCAGACTCCGGCCTTTGCAGTCTGGGCGGATATGCTGGCCAGGACCGTACCGTTCGCAGTCAGCACCTGGACCTGGGGCTGGGCGGTGCTGCCCTTCAGGTCCGCCCGCAGGATGTAATGCTGGTCCGCCTGGCAGGTGATTTTCTGGGAGACAGTGCCAGCGGTTTGTCCAGGCTGTAGCCGGCAGCGCAGGGCCTCGGCGCTGTTCATGCCGTCGTCATTGACGAATCCCCAGGCCAGGCTGTCCGGCTGGTCCAGCTGCCAGGCTGGGGGCAGAGCGCCGTAGTCCGGTGGATTTTCCGCAAAAGTGCCGTTTTTGAGCAGTTCCTGTGCGGTCAGGCAGGTGCCTAGGAGCAGGAATAATGACAGGATGATTTTCATGGTTGTACCTCTGGCTGGTCTTTGGGGGTAAAATTGTTTGGCTGGGCGGTGGTTATCGGCTGGGCGGGTCGTTGAGAGTGCAGTTATTTTGGATCAGCACGGCCGAAGTGTCGCCTTGGCGCAAAGCGCCCTGCCAAGCCGGATTCTGCTCCTGCCAGTGGAGAGTGAAGTTCTCCAAGGTGACCGCGTCGGCCCGGTCCAGCTCCAAAAAATATTTCGGATAATCTTCGGCAGATTCCAGGACAATGGGTGCGGGCACGACAGTGAGGTCGAAATTGCTCAGGCGGATATCATGCGGGCGGGTCTGCTCATTTCCGCGTATTTCACAGTTGGCATGACATTGGCCATAGAAGCCGTTGATGCGAATCTGGCTGATCTGGGCCGTGGCGGTGGGGTGGCCGGAAATGATGCGCACGGGGTAGGCGAGATTGCGGGCCTGGATGTTGCTGATCGCAATTTCCGAGATGTCTACCCCGCGGGGGGCCTTGGCGTTGTAGGCCGACTGCAGGAGAAAGCCCGTGCAGGCCCGTTTGATTACGATATTGCTGATGGCGGCATTGCGGATGCAGCCCTCGCCCACGCCGATTCTGAAAGCGCAGACTGAGGTGTCGATAACGCAGTTGGAAATGGCCACATCCTCGCAAATGCCGCTCTTGTCTTTCAGAGCCCGGAAGGAGCCACGCAGAGTGATGCCGTCATCGCCGGTGCGGATGTTGCAGTCGCGGACGATGACCCGGCGGCAGCAGTCGATGTCGATGCCGTCGGTGTTGCCCCCGTCAATCGGATTGCGAATTTTCAGGCCGCCAACAAAGACATCCTGGCAGCCGTGGAACAGGCAGGTCCAGCAGCAGGAGTTGCGCAAGTCCAGGTCGTGCAGGCGGATGTCGCGGCATTCGCTGAACATGATCATCTGCCCTGGCCGCAGGCGTTCTTTATCCTTGGCGACCCGCAGGCCGTGGCTCCAGCCGAAGCTGGGTTTGCGGGGCCGGGGCACGGGTTCGAAGAAGGCCTCGCAATTTCCGTCGATGCAACCCGGGCCGCTGATGGTGACATTGCTGACCTCTACTCCCAGCAGCAGATGCGAGCCATTCCATTGCTCCTGTTCGCTGCGCAGATTCTGGGGGAAGGCGTCATCCCGGTTATAGTCCTCCAGATTGCTGCTGCCTCTGAGGATGGCGCCGTTACAGAGATGCAGCTCGATATTGTCCCGCAGCCAGAGGGTGCCGGTGATAAACAGCCCGGCGGGGACGACTACTGTGCCGCCGCCGGAACGGCTGCAGGTGTCAATGGCTTTCTGGATGGCGGCGGTGTTGATGGTCTGTCCGTCGCCTACTGCACCAAAATCAGTGATGATAAACACCGCGCTCTCCTGTTGGGATCAGAATTACAGTCCGAACCGCTGACAAAGTCGGCTCTGTTCTTATCGGCAAGATAGTATATTGTATGCCCGCCGCTTTGCAAGTGCGAGGGCGGCAGAAACTCAGACAGCAGCAATTTATGCAGACGCTGGGCCGGAACCGGTCTTTTCTCGGCAAAAACGGGCAGTTTGACTTGAGAGCTCCGCGCGCGGCATTATATTACAAGCCCAGCGTAGTTGATCTCCGTAATTGACAGATATTTGGTGGAAAAGCAGCCTTTGGTCCGTATTCCCAGCCCTTCAGGAGAAATTGATGCCCAAGCGTGACGATATCAAGAAAGTAATGATTATTGGTTCCGGTCCCATCATTATCGGCCAGGCCTGTGAATTCGACTATTCCGGGACTCAGGCGTGCAAGGCATTGCGAAATCTCGGTTACCAGATCGTGCTGGTGAATTCCAACCCCGCCACCATTATGACCGACCCCGAGACCGCCGATGTGACTTATATCGAGCCATTGAACCTGAACCGGATGACCGAGATCATCGAAAAAGAACGCCCGGACGCACTGCTGCCCAATTTAGGCGGTCAGTCGGCGCTGAATCTGGCCTCCGAGCTGTCGGAAGCCGGGGTGCTGGCCAAATACAATGTCAAGGTCATCGGGGTGCAGATCGATGCCATCAAGCGTGGCGAGGACCGCAATGCGTTCAAGGAGACCATGTATCGTCTGGGCATCGACATGGCCCGGAGTCAGGTGGTCAACACCATCGAGGATGCGGAGGTCGTGGCCAAGCAGATCGGCTTCCCGGTGGTTGTACGCCCGGCCTATACCATGGGCGGCACCGGCGGGGGATTCTGCTACAATATCGAGGAGCTGCGCACCATCGCCGCCCGCGGTCTGCAGGCCAGCATGGCGCATCAGATCCTGATTGAGGAGTCGCTGCTGGGTTGGGAAGAACTCGAGCTGGAGGTGGTCCGGGATGCCAAAGGGCAGATGATCACGGTTTGTTTTATCGAGAATGTCGATCCGGTCGGGGTGCATACCGGCGATTCCTTCTGTGTGGCTCCGATGCTGACCATCAGCCCGGAATTGCAGGCGCGCATGCAGAAATACGCTTACAGCATTGTCGAGGGTATTGGTGTAATCGGCGGCACCAATGTCCAGTTCGCCTATAATCCCAAAAATGACCGGGTGGTGGTGATCGAGATCAACCCGCGCACCTCCCGCTCTTCAGCTCTGGCCTCCAAGGCCACTGGCTTCCCGATTGCCTACATTTCGGCCATTCTGGCCACTGGCATTACTTTGGACGAACTGCCCTACTGGCGGGATGGCAGCCTGGAAAAATATACCCCCTGCGGTGATTACGTGGTAGTGAAGTTTGCTCGCTGGGCCTTTGAGAAATTCCGGAATATCGAGGACAAGCTGGGCACTCAGATGCGGGCGGTGGGCGAGGTGATGAGCATCGGCAAGACCTACAAGGAAGCCTTTATGAAGGCCATCCGCTCGCTGGAGAACGGCAATCCCGGCCTGGGGTTTGTGAAGGGATATCAGAATCTCAGCCTGCCGGAATTGCTGGAGCGTCTGAACATCCCAACCAGCCAGCGCCAGTTCCTGCTCTACGAAGCCCTGCGCAAAGGTGCGGACATTGCCGAGCTCTACAAGAAGACCGCCATCAAGCCCTGGTACCTGGAGCAGATGCGGGAGCTGGTGGAGCTGGAGAAGAAAATCCTGGCGTACCAGGAGCACGTCCTGCCGGATGAGCTGCTTATCCAGGCCAAGAAGGACGGCTTCTCCGACCTATATCTGGCCCGTCTGCTCAAGACCCCCGAAGCACTGATCCGCAAACAGCGTCTCGAGCTGGGCCTCACGGAAGCCTGGGACCGGGTGCCGGTCAGCGGCGTCGAGGATGCCAGCTACTATTATTCCAGCTACAATATTCCGGATCAGAGCCAGGCCAGTGCCAATGCCCGCAAGGTCATGGTCCTGGGCGGCGGTCCCATCCGCATCGGCCAGGGCATCGAATTCGATTACTGCTGCGTGCATGCGGCCAAAGCATTGCGGGAAATGGGCTACGAGACCATCATGGTCAACTGCAATCCCGAGACCGTCTCAACCGACTACGATACCTCCGACAAGCTGTATTTTGAGCCCCTGACCTTGGAAGACGTCCTGAGCATCTATCAAAAGGAGAAGCCTCTGGGCGTCATTGTCCAGTTCGGGGGACAGACCCCGCTGAATCTGGCCACCGCGCTGGAACGCAACGGCGTGAAAATCCTGGGCACCTCACCCTCGACAATCGATATGGCTGAGGACCGGGACCTGTTCCGGAAATTGATGGAACGCCTGGAGATACCCATGCCCGAGAGCGGCATGGCCAGCAACCTGGAACAGGCTCTGGCAATCGCCCGTCAGATTGGCTTCCCGGTGATGGTGCGTCCCTCGTTTGTACTGGGCGGGCGGGGCATGGAGGTCGTCCGCGATGAAGAGATGCTGCGGCAGTACGTCGCCGCTGCAGTCGATGTGACCCCGGAGCGGCCGATCCTGATTGACCGTTTTTTGGAGAATGCCACCGAAGCCGAAGCGGATGCCATTGCCGACGGCGTCGATGCTTACGTGCCTTCGATTATGGAGCATATCGAGCAGGCCGGCATTCATTCCGGCGACTCCGCCTGTGTGATTCCACCTAAGACTCTCTCGGCGAAGCATATTGAGACCATCAAGAAATATACCCGCAAGATTGCGCAGGAGATGCATGTGGTCGGTCTGATGAACATGCAGTACGCGATTTGCAACGATGTGGTCTACGTGCTGGAAGCCAACCCCCGCGCCTCGCGCACCGTCCCCCTGGTTTCAAAGGTCTGCGGTATCTCGATGGCCAAAATCGCCACCCAGATGATGCTGGGGGGGAAACTCAAGCAGATGGATTTGCGTGAAGTGCATATCCCGCATTTCGGGGTGAAAGAGGCGGTGTTCCCCTTCCCGATGCTGCCGGAAGTCGATCCGGTCCTGGGGCCGGAGATGCGTTCCACCGGCGAGGTGTTGGGTATGGCTTCGACCTTCGGACTGGCTTTCTTCAAAGCTGAAGAAGCCGCCAAGCCGCCCCTGCCGGAAGAGGGCACGGTGCTGATTACGGTCAATCCGCTTGACCGCGCGGGAATTTTGGAGCCGGCCCGCAAATTTCAGGAACTCGGCTTCAAGATTATTGCCACTGAGGGCACGGGGCGTTTTCTGCAGGAGCACGGCATCAGCAACGAGGTTATTGCGAAGATAAACGAAGGCCGTCCCGACATTGTCGATGTGATCAAGAACGGTGCTGTGCAGCTGGTCATCAATACTCCGATTGGCAAAGCCAGCGCCAAGGACGATTCATATATCCGCAAAAACGCGATTCGTTTTGGTGTGCCTTACATTACCACTGTTGCCGCCGCCTTGGCGACCGCCAATGGTGTGGCGGCGCGGCGTCAGGGCCACGATACCCTCAAATCGCTGCAGGAATACCATGCCGGCATCAAGGCCTGCAATGGCAGAAATGCCTGATCTGGAACGCTAAGCGGTGTCGGAACTCTATCAACAGACCTCCACCATCTGCGCTTTGGCCACGGCAGTCGGCGGCGCGGTGGCCATACTGCGAATCTCCGGCCCGCAGGCGATTGCCCTGGCCGGGCGTCTGTGGCAAGGCCACCAGGCGCTCAGTGTGGCAGCGGAGCGGGTGCTGCACCTGGGACGGCTGGAGCAGGCCGGGGGCGGGGTTATTGATGCGCAGTGCCTGGCAGTGAAGATGCCCGGTCCACACAGCTATACCGGCGAAGATGTGGTGGAGCTGCATTGCCACGGCGGGGCCCTGGTCGCACACCTGGCCCTACAGGAGCTGCTTGCCGCAGGATGCCGCCTGGCCGAGCCGGGCGAATTCAGCCAGCGGGCATTCCTGAATGGCAAGCTGGACCTGACCCAGGCAGAGGCGGTCGCGGACTTGATCAGCGCTGGCTCGGAAATGGCGCTGCGGCTGGCCAATCAGCAGCTGGAGGGGAATTTCGGACGCCGCCTCACGGGGGTCTACCACCAGCTCACTGCGATACGCACGGAAATCGAGTCCCGACTGGATTTTCCGGAAGAGGATTTGGACTGGCAGGCGCCGGAGGCTCTGCGGTCGTGCTTGTCCGCGCTGGGACAGGAACTGCGGTCCTGGTCCGGCAGCCGCCGGCAGGGGGAGATTTTGCGCCACGGGATTGCCCTGTGTCTGGCCGGGGAGCCCAACGTCGGCAAGTCCAGTCTGTTGAATATAATTTTGGGGCATGACCGGGCTATTGTCTCAGAGACCCCCGGCACTACCCGGGACAGTATTGAGGTGCCGGTGAGTATTCGCGGTATCCCGCTGCGTCTGGTGGACACCGCCGGTTTACGGGCTGCCGGTGACAGCATTGAGCGGCAAGGCATCGAGCGTTCGCAGCAGAATATCGCTGCGGCCGCAGTGGTGCTGTGGGTGATGGAGGCGGCCGGAGACTTGGCTGCCCAGATGGCGGCGTGTCCCGCCGCGCCGGACAAGGTGATTTATGTGGCCAACAAAGCCGATAAGTTGCTGGGAGAACCGCCCCTGGCGCCTTCCGATCAGCTGGTTTACACCTGTGCTTTGAGCGGGAAAGGCCTGGAACAACTATATGACGCGCTGGAAAAAAGAGTCTGGCAGGGGAAATGTTGCTCGGGAAATGAGTTCGCAGTGAGCGCCCGGCATGCTGAGGCATTGGACCAGGCGGCCGGGAATCTCCAGGAAGCAGTCGGGCAGCTCTCGGTTGAAGCCTGGGAACTGGCGGCTGCGGCCCTGCAGCAAGCCCAGGCGGCCCTGGGCAGCATCACTGGTCTGTCGGTCTCGCCTGATATCCTGGGCGGGATTTTTACTCGTTTCTGCATCGGCAAGTAGCCGTTACGGCGGGCGGCTGGTCCGGAAATGGTCCGTGGTATACGCTGACAACCACCACCCGCCCGCACCGTCGCGGCCGCTGGAACCATTGAGCTGTAGCCTTATCCGGCCAGCAGCCGCTCAGCGTTGCCGCGGGCGACCTTCTGGAAGACCACCTCGCTGATTGCCCCGGCAGTGCGCAGTTCCAGCAGGAAGTCCACTAGCGGGGTCGGGGTGCCGGGGGCGCAGATATCGGTGCCGAAGAGCAGCCGGTCCTGGAACTCAGTCAAGAATTTAACGGCGTAGTCGCGGTCCCGGGTCAAGGCATTGCAGCCGCTGCCGGCCGAGAGGTCGCCGTGGAGGTTCGGGTATTGGCGCAGGAGCCGCGGCACTGCGCCCTCGTTCACTGGCCCGGTGGGATAGCCGAAGCGGTCATCAATACTGCGGATGGTGCTGATTTCGGCCCAGAAAGCCTGTGAGTGCCCCAGGAAGCGCAACTTGGGGAAGCGCTGCAGGGACTCTTCGAGCTGGGGCAAGCCGCTGTCGTCCACCAGGCCGTAGGAGTAGTTCTGGCAGGGCGAGATATGGAAAGTCAGCAGGAAGTTATTCTCCTCGGCGGCGGCGAAGAGATTCTGCACCCTGGCATCCAGGAACTGCAGATTGGCGCAGACCTCACCCAGGCCCAGAAAGCCCGCCTGGCGGTAGCAGCTGAGGATTTTGCTGAGCGGCGCCTGCCAATGATTGCCGCCCGCCCGCGGGTCGACATTGCAGAAGGGCACGAAGCGGCCAGGGAAATCGCGGGTGATCTGCAGTATCTCCTCGTTCGACTGATAGATCCCCGGGCTGTTCTCCGGGTTGACCAGCGGCAGCAGCACGGCTTTTTCAATGCCCAGC